>SXSX01000007.1 GCA_005793295.1 Burkholderiales bacterium
CAGCCGAACCCAACAAGTTGAATTAATCACCGCTTTGTTGGCGCACACCAGCCTCGAAACCTCCAGCCCGATCAACCTCACGATGGTGGGGCTTGACGGCCGGCCCACCCAAAAGTCGTTCCGGCAAATGTTGACCGAGTGGATCGCGTTTCGCCAAAGCACCATCGAAAAGCGTTCGCGCTTTCGCTTAGGCAAAGTGTTAGATCGAACACATATTTTGGAAGGCCGCCAAACGGTTTTACTCAATATTGACGAAGTCATCGCCATCATCCGCCAATCGGACGAGCCCCGCGCCGCGCTGATGGAGCGCTTCAAGCTCTCCGAGCGCCAAGCCGACGACATCCTAGAAATTCGACTGCGCCAACTTGCGCGCCTTGAAGCCATCAAAATTGAACAAGAGTTGGCAGAGTTGCGTGATGAGCAAAAGAAACTCGAAGAAATACTCGGCAGCCCCGCAGCCTTGCGCCGCCTGATGGTCAAAGAAATTGAAGCCGATGCCAAAACCTTTGCCGACCCCCGACGTACGCTGATTCAAGCGGAGAAAAAAGCCGTGGCGGAAGTCAAAATTGTGGATGAACCCGTTACCGTGGTGGTCAGCGATAAAGGCTGGGTTCGCGCCCGCACGGGCCACGGGCATGACGCTACGAGTTTTGCCTTTAAAGCCGGCGACACCTTGTATGGAACCTTTGAATGCCGAAGCGTCGATACCTTGTTGGCGTTTGGATCCAATGGTCGGGTTTACTCGGTTGCCGTTTCCTTGCTCCCCGGCGGTCGCGGCGATGGACAGCCAGTCACCACGCTGATTGAGCTTGAAGCCGGCACCCAACTGCTGTACTACTTCGCCGGCCCGGTTAGCGCCAAGTTGTTACTCAGCAGCAGCGCGGGCTACGGATTCATTGCCTCAGTAGACAATATGGTCTCCCGCCAAAAAGCGGGCAAAGCTTTTGTCAGCTGCAATGCGGGTGAAGCGCTTTGCGCCCCTTCTTTGGTCTCTGGCGCTAGCTTGCCAGCGGCAAGTTACACCGCCGCTCCTGAGGCTGGTAGTACCGGTCGCAATGACCTCGCAGCAGCTACTCACATCGCCTGCGCCTCCGCACTGGGGCGCATCCTCACGTTTGAAATTTCTGAACTCAAGACCATGGAAAAAGGTGGGCGCGGCTTGATGCTGATTGACCTGGAAGCCAAAGACACCTTGGCGGGTGCGGCGGCCTATACCCGCAGCGTGCGCATTGAAGGCGTGGGCAGAGGTGGGAAAGCCCGCGACGAAACCTTAGAAGTACGAAGCCTCAACAACGCCCGCGCAGCGCGAGCACGCAAAGGCAAAGCGGCTGACCTGGGCTTCAAACCCTCCAAAATTTCTCGAATGGAATAAGCCCATACGGCAACCATTGACATGCAAAAAAAAATCGTAATCGTCGGCGGTGGAATTGGTGGTTTGTCTACCGCGTTGGCGTGTGGTTATCGGGACCTGCCAGTTCAGTTGATTGAGCGAAACAAAGTTTTCTCAGAAGTCGGCGCGGGCATCCAAATCAGCCCCAACATTGTTCGCCTTTTAGAAGGCTGGGGCCTTAAAGAGGGGCTCGATGCATTGGCCTGCTTTCCCTCGCAGTTGGAAATTCGAAGTGCGCTTAATGCAAACATTCTTGGACGTTTGCCTTTGGGCGAGCGGGCGGTGAAACGCTATGGCGCACGGTACGCCACGATTGCCCGGGCTGATTTGCACGGCTTGCTGCTTAAAGCGGTGAATGCGCAAGGTTCTACCCAGCTGATTGTGGGCAACGCGGTGGAGTTTGTCAGCCAAGATGCCAGCGCTGTCACGGTAACCACTGCCGATGGCCAAAACCGCCGCGCCAATGTACTGATTGGTGCCGATGGGCTGTGGAGCCAAGTGCGTGACTTTGTTCGCTTAGACGCCCAGCCGGCCTTTACCGGCTATGTGGCCTACCGCGCTATGGTGGCCCAGGCTGATTTGCCTGAGACTTTGCGCAGCGACGTCATAACCGCATGGCTGGGCCCTGATTTTCATGCGGTTCAGTACCCGGTGCACCACGGTGAGTTGCTCAATGTGGTGATTATTGTGAAGGCCACGGCGCTTGCGGAACTGGACCAATGGAATCAAACCGCCGAAGTGCATGAAATCCAAACGCATATGGCGAACGCGGCTGCGCCCTTGCAGGAATTAGTGAATGCTATTTCAAAATGGAACTTATGGCCTTTGTGTGGTTTGCCCAAGGTGCGCAGCGCCCAAGAGCTGGCGTTCGGACGTATCGCCTTGTTGGGCGACGCGGCCCACCCGATGCTCCCCTTTCTTGCCCAAGGCGCTGGCATGGCGATTGAAGATGCCTTTGCCATGGCCGACGTTTTGCAACAGTCCACCCACGATGACGCAGACGCACTCGAGCGCTTTGCCCGGCGCCGCTGGAAACGCAACGCCCGGGTTCAGGCGGGTGCCGTACGTAACGGCGAAATTTTTCACGCCACCGGCCTTAAGCGTTGGGGGCGTGATACCGCTATGAAATTGTTTGGGGCACGCTTGATCGATGTCCCCTGGTTGTACCGGGGGCGATAGGCTAAGTCGTTAAAAAGCGTTGGCTGGTGCTGGTTGAACTTGCATGGGGCTGGACTTGAACCGCTCTGCGGCCTGGTTCACGTCGTAGGCGCTTTGCCCTGCAAGCCAAAGCAGGGCCTCGCCTCCGCGTTCAACGCCCAACCATGCTTCAATGCGCAGGGCCATATCAGGAGATATTGCGGCACGCCCATTGAGCAAGCGGGACAGTGCTACGCGAGACACGCCAAGCTGATTGGCGGCTTCTGTCACACTGAGGCCTAGCGCTGGCAGCACGTCATCGCGTAACGTCAAGCCGGGATGGGGCGGGTTAAACATACGTGCCATGGTGTATCTCCAAGTGATAGTCCTGATAGTCAACCAACACAGCGTTGGCGCCATCAAAAGTGAATGTCATTCGCCAGTTACCGTTGACCGAAATCGACCAATGGTTTTGCAAGTTCCCTTGTAAAGCATGCAAGCCCCAACCAGGCAAGTTCATATCGCTGTCGCAGGCGGCAACGTTAAGTCTTGCCAGTTGCCGCGCCAACTTGGTTGAATGAGCCGCTTGGATGCAAGCCTTTGAGCCATTCTCAAAAAATAGCTTAAGTCCCTTGTGTCGAAATGACTTGACCATGGTTGACTGTATCTCGTAACGATACGCAATACAAGATGTTGTTGCCTTCACTTTTCAGTGTTGTAAAGAGCGATTGAAAATTTTTTGAAATGCCAACCTAGAATATTGGCTTTTACTAATTCCACGAAACTTTCTATGCAAGTAGCCTCTAAACACCTGGATGACATGGATTGGAAAGGTTGGGAAAACGACCAGGTGGCCATCCGAGGAAAGGCGCAGTGGAAAGAAATCCTCGGCAGTGCTTCTGGGTGTCAAAACGATATGACGATGGGTGTGGTTCGCCTCAAAAAGGGTGAGTCGCTTGAACCGCATCAGCATTCACAGCCTGAAACTTATTTCACCCTGTCAGGTCGGGGGACTGTCACCATCAATGATGAAGTATTTGACGTCGATCCGGGAAGAATGTTGTTTATTCCTGGCAATGCTAGGCACCAAATTAGCAACGTTAATGAAGAAGACCTGCTGATCCTTTATGCGTTTGCGATTAGTGATTTCAGCAACGTGAAGTACCACTTTTAATACCAGTCAGTCTGACGGACATGAAACCCTGCAATCAATAATTTGCATCATCCTCTGCCCCCTGGGCCTGGTTGTTTAAATCAGCGAGATCGATTATTTAGTTTTATGACACAAAGTAAAAGCCATCTGTTGAGGTTAGCCCTAAACTTTGCGGGCGTTATTTTGATCACACCGGCCTGGGCTTGGAGTCCGTTTGCCAAAACAAAGTCTTTCAACGAGGTCGAGCTTTCAGCCATCGAGTGGCAGAAGGTTGAATTGGTGGCCGGCTGGGCGGCAGACTCCGGCAACAACCTGCTTATTGAGATCAAGAATAATCTACCCGGCCCGCTGGCCTGTCACGCCGTTCTGGTCAACCTTCAAAGTGGTGGCACTGTCCGAAAGGCTTTTACTCCCTACCTTTACATTCCCCCTGCTGCAATTAAGCAAACTAGTGTGAACGGAGTCAAAAAAGGCCTCTTGAAAGATTACGCCTTCAATTGCAGTTGCTGGAAAAAGGAAGGTGAAAAAACTTGCGTTGACCCCGGCAAAAAATGAAATTGAGAACCTTGGGTGTCCCAAATTTTGCGTAAAAGCGGGTGAGTTTTAATTCGTTGGCGGAAGCTGTGAGATTCG
>SXSX01000082.1 GCA_005793295.1 Burkholderiales bacterium
AGAGAGCGTGTCTACCAATTTCACCACGACGGCGGCTCTCAGTTGTCTGGATTGCGTGAGGTGCCTTGCGGCTGATTTTGCTTTCCAACTAGCCTACGAGTTTACCCTGATTCCCGCACTTCTCAGGGCGAGAAACACAGAGAAACCGATTATTTCGAAGGAATTTGGGCCGCACCAGAACTCGTTGGTGCGTTTTCACTTGCGGGCACGGCTGGCGCGGTGACAGGGGCGGCTGCATTTTCTAAAACGCTGCCGGTACTTGCTGGGCGCAAGTTACCAAAATAGGCCAAGGCCAAGGTGCACACAAAGAACACCGTGGCCAAAACGCCCGTCGTGCGCGATAAAAAGTTAGCACTTCCGCTTGCGCCAAAAAGGCTTCCAGAGCCGCCACTGCCAAAGGCAGCGCCCATGTCAGCGCCCTTGCCATGTTGAACCAAAATCAAACCCACCATGGCCACTGCAGAAATCATCTGAACCGTCAAAATCAGGGTAACAACAAAACTCATCTTCAACTCCTAAAAACAAAAACGCGCCAAGCTCAAATTAATGGGCTGCCGCAATAATGGATAAAAAATCAGCCGCTTTGAGCGACGCACCGCCAACCAATCCGCCATCAATATCCGGTTGTGCTAGCAATTGCGCGGCATTGGCTGCGTTCATGCTGCCACCGTAAACGATCTGCACGCGATCAGCATGGGCGCTAGCGGCGCGTAACTGGGCTCGCAAAACGGCATGGACGTGTTGCGCTTGCTCAGGCGTTGCGGTTTTACCAGTACCAATCGCCCAAACAGGCTCATACGCTAAAACGATCTCGCTGATGCAATGGCCGTTGAGATGGATCACTGCTGCCAATTGACGCTTCACGACTTCCTCTGTCAATCCAGCTTCACGTTCATGCAAGGTTTCACCCACACAAACAACCGGCGTGATGCCCGATGCAAGTGCTTTTTGCGCTTTGGCTGCAACCAACGCGTCACTTTCTAAATGGAGTTGACGTCTCTCTGAATGACCCACAATGGCATAGCGACATTCAAAATCCTTGAGCATTCCAGCAGACACTTCACCGGTGAAAGCACCTGAATCATGCGTGGACACATCTTGTGCACCAAACATCAACGGACTTGCTTTGCTTAAATTTTGTAATTGCGAAAGATAGGGCGCTGGAACACAGAGTGCCACGTCGCACGTCCAATCGTCAGAATGAGACAGCAAGGCCTTAACAAGCGCTGCATTTGACTCGAGCGAGCCATTCATTTTCCAGTTGCCTGCGATCAATTTTTTCATAAGGCATCCCAGGTTAAAACAATTTTTCCAACGTGGTGACTGGCTTCTATCATGGCATGGGCCTGCGCCGCATCTGCCGCTGGTAAAACAGCATGAACGATGGGGCGAATCTTTCCAGATGCGAACAAAGGCCAGACGTGTTGCAACAAATTTTTCGCAATCGCACCCTTGAAAGCGATTGGCCGTATGCGCAATGTAGATCCCGTAATCGTAAGTCGTTTACGCATGACCAAACCGGCGTTTACCTCGGCTTGCACCCCGCCTTGAACGGCAATCACCACCAAGCGGCCATCTTCGGCCAAACAGTTCAACTCTTTTGCGATATAGGGTCCGGCGACCATGTCTAACACCACATCCACGCCCCTACCCAGCGTCAAACGCATAGTTTCAGTTTCGAAATCTTGGGTTTTGTAGTTGATAGCGTGGTCTGCACCTAAGGCCAAGCAATCTGCACATTTTTTATCGCTACCCGCTGTGACAATCACGTTTGCTTCAAAGGCTTTTGCCAATTGGATCGCCGTGACCCCAATCCCACTGCTGCCGCCTTGAATGAGCAGCGTTTCGCCCTGCTTCAAACGACCGCGGTCGAACACATTGCTCCAGACGGTGAAAAAAGTCTCAGGCAAACTGGCAGCTTGCGCATCTGTGAGACCGTGCGGCGTGGGTAAACATTGCGCAACTGGCGCAACACACCACTGCGCATATCCGCCTCCAGCCACTAAAGCACAAACGCGCTCACCGATTGAAAGCTTTGCCTCGGCCATGGCCTGGGCATCTCCGGCCTCGATCACTCCCGCGACCTCCAGTCCAGGAATATCCGAGGCACCTGCAGGTGCAGGGTAGTGCCCCAGCCGCTGCAATACATCCGGGCGGTTAATGCCACTGGCGGAGACGCGAATGAGAACTTCGCCCGTGCCTACCACGGGCACAGGGCGTTCTCCCAAACGCAAAACGTCTGGGCTTCCAAAGGAGGAAATTTCAACGACTTTCATAGACTAAGGTTGCGTTTGCTGCACGTTGAATTCAAAGCGCAGCAAACTACCCACTGTCTTTCAATTAGCCTTGGTCACCGCCATGCGCCGGACGCTCAATCAATGCCTTCATAGACAATTTGATACGTCCTTTTTCGTCGGTTTCCATGACCTTGACCTTCACGATCTGGCCTTCGGACAAATAGTCAGTGACTTTTTCTACACGCTCATGGGCAATTTGGCTGATGTGAAGCAAACCATCTTTTCCGGGCATGAGATTCACCAAAGCACCGAAATCCAAAATCTTGGTGATTGGTCCTTCGTAGGTCTTGCCGATTTCGACTTCAGCCGTGATTTGTTCAATACGGCGTTTGGCTTCTTCAGCTTTGGCAGGATCGCTCGATGCAATAGTGATCGTTCCATCTTCATCGATATTGATTTGGGTACCGGTTTCTTCGGTCAATGCGCGAATCACCGAGCCGCCTTTACCAATCACGTCACGAATTTTGTCGGGGTTGATCTTC
>SXSX01000083.1 GCA_005793295.1 Burkholderiales bacterium
CAGGCAATGATGGAATTGAATCGATTTACCGAGAGGCTATCGCATCCATTGGGCGCACGCCGCGTTAGGATTGTCGATGTTTCCCACCCGACTTGACTCGACGCTGGCCTACGAAATCGGCGCCGGTACCAGTGAAATTCGCCGGATGTTGATTGGGCGGGAGTTGTTTGCGGAGACGATGACTTAACAAAATTGGGTCTTGTAACCCTCCTCCACAATTAATATTTTTAATTCACATACATCGCCATGTCTGACCTCAACGATCTCTTTGCCCGTAACCGTAGCTGGGCTGCTGAAATGGAACGCAGCCGGCCCGGGTTTTTTACTAGTCTCCTGAGCCAACAAAAGCCACGCTATATGTGGATCGGTTGTTCCGACAGCCGCGTTCCTGCCAATGAAATTATTGGCTTGGCGCCTGGTGAGATTTTTGTGCACCGTAACGTAGCCAATGTGGTGGTGCACTCTGACTTGAATGCGCTGTCGACGATTCAATTTGCCGTGGAGCGACTGAAAGTAAAGGACGTCATGGTGGTAGGTCACTACGGCTGTTCTGGTGTTCAGGCCGCTTTGGAAGGTGCGCGTATTGGCTTGGCTGATAACTGGCTGCGCCATATTCAAGATGTACGCGACCATCACCGTTCCTTGATCGAAGCGGCACCTGAACATGCCCGTGCGAATATCCTTTGTGAACTGAATGCGGTGGAGCAAGTACTCAATGTGGCCCAAAGTACCGTTTTACAAGACGCATGGTCGCGCGGTCAAGACGTAACGCTGCACGGTTGCGTCTACGGCTTACAAGATGGCCTTCTTCAAAATTTACATATGCGTATCTCAGGCAATGATGGAATTGAATCGATTTACCGAGAGGCTATCGCATCCATTGGGCGCACGCCGCGTTAGGATTGTCGATGTTTCCCACCCGACTTGACTCGACGCTGGCCTACGAAATCGCCAAGGCGATGATGGATGGTTTTAACCGGCATTACCAACTTTTTAGAACCGAGTCGTCCCGCGCCAAGCACCGTTTTGAAGTGGCTGACTGGCATGGGCAGCAACGAGCACAGCGAGAGCGGATCGAGTTTTACGACTTACGAGTTTTAGAGTGTTCAGGGCGCTTGGAGCGAGAATTCAAAGCCGGCGACCAAGCGATGGATGTTTGGCAACAAGTGAAGTTGCATTACATCGGGTTGTTGGTGGACCACCACCAACCGGAGTTGGCTGAAACATTTTTTAATTCGGTCACCACGAAAATTCTGCACCGCTCCTATTTTCAAAATGACTTTATTTTTGTTCGTCCCGCGGTCAGCACGGAATACATAGAAAACAGCGAAGCCCAATCCAAACCAACGTACCGGTCGTATTACCCCAGCCGCGAAACGATGACTGTGGTATTTGAGAATTTGTTACGTGATTTTGATTTGCAAAAAGAATTTGAGAATTTGCCACGCGACTCCGCCCGTGTTGCAGAAGCGATGTCTCGACGCTTAGGGGATGCAAAGCTGCGCGCAAACTTCCAAATACAGGTTCTATCAGGATTGTTTTTCCGCAACAAGGGGTGTTACGTTGTTGGCAAGTTAATCAACGGCTTCAATGAGTTTCCATTTGCATTGCCCGTGCTGCACAACAAATCAGAAAAATTGGTCATTGATGCCGCCTTGTTTGGAGAAGATGATCTACTGATGTTGTTTAGTTTTGCGAGGGCGTATTTCATGGTCGACATGGAAATTCCTTCGGCCTATGTCCAGTTTTTGCGCAGCATGATGCCGCGCAAACCGCGCAATGAAATCTACAACGCATTGGGCCTTGCAAAACAAGGAAAAACGCTTTTTTACCGCGACTTTCTTCACCACCTGCGCCACTCCACAGACAAATTTCGGATTGCCCCAGGCATCAAAGGGATGGTGATGCTGGTGTTTGACTTACCTAGCTTCCCCTACGTTTTTAAAGTCATTAAAGACTTTTATCCACCGCCCAAGGATACGAGCCGCGAACAAATCAAGGGCAAGTATTTGTTGGTGAAGCAACACGACCGGGTGGGTCGGATGGCAGATACCTTGGAATACAGCGAAGTTGGGTTCCCGCGCGATCGGTTTGACGACGAATTGATTGCAGAGATCGAAAAATTTGCACCTAGTCAGTTAGAAATTATTGACAAAGACGGCGATGGAACCACCGAGGTTATCGTCAAACACGTCTATATCGAGCGGCGCATGATCCCGCTCAATATTTATCTTCAAGAAGCCTTTGACGCGGGCGGAATGAAACCTGAAACCAATTCAGCAGCCCACGAGGCACATACCCAAATTGAACGCGGAGTGATTGAGTACGGAAACGCCATTAAAGACTTGGTCGCTGCCAATATTTTTCCAGGCGACATGCTGTGGAAAAATTTTGGGATCACGCGCCATGGCAAAGTTGTTTTTTACGATTACGACGAAATCGAATACATCACCGATTGCAACTTCCGAAGGGTTCCACTTCCGCGCAACGAGGAAGAAGAAATGTCGGGTGAGGTTTGGTACAGCGTCGGGCCCAAAGACGTTTTTCCTGAAACCTTTGCCCCTTTCTTATTAGGCAACCCGTCCGTGCGCGGCGTTTTTATGAAGCACCACGCTGACCTGCTTGACGTCGCCTTCTGGCAGGGCCACAAAGACCGCATCGCCCAAGGTTATGTGCACGACGTTTTTCCCTATGACCGTGAAAAACGGTTTGCTCCCACTTAATTTTTTACCATTTCACTGAAAGCCATTGCCATGAACGACCCCATTGTGATTGTCAGCGCTGCGCGAACCCCGATGGGAAGTTTTCAAAGCGACTTCGCCAGCCTCGCCGCCCATGACCTCGGCGGTGCAGCCATTCAAGCCGCAGTAACACGGGCTGGTATTGATCCTTCGCTTGTGACCGAGGTCTTGTTTGGCAACTGCTTGATGGCTGGCCAAGGCCAAGCCCCAGCGCGTCAAGCGGCTTTTAAAGGCGGCCTGCCAAAAAGCGCAGGCGCAGTGACTTTATCCAAAATGTGCGGCTCCGGCATGCGCGCTGCCATGTTTGCCCACGACATGCTGGTTGCCGGAACCCACGACGTATTGGTTGCAGGCGGCATGGAAAGCATGACCAATGCGCCGTATCTTTTGCCCAAGGCACGCGGTGGATACCGCATTGGGCACGACCGTATTTTTGACCACATGATGCTTGACGGCTTGGAAGATGCTTATGAAGCTGGTCGCAGCATGGGAACCTTTGGGGAAGATTGCGCTGCCAAATACCACTTCAGCCGCGCTGAGCAAGACGCATTCGCCACCGCCAGCGTAAAGCGTGCGCAAGCCGCTACCGCCTCTGGCGCCTTCGCTGCTGAAATTTCTCCCGTTCTTGTCAAAGACCGAAGCGGTGAGCGCCTCGTTGCAATTGATGAAGGACCGGGCAAAGTGAAGTTAGAAAAAATCAGCAGCCTCAAGCCCGCATTTAAAAAAGACGGAACGATTACAGCTGCCAGCAGTTCTTCGATTAACGATGGCGCGGCCGCCATGGTTTTGATGCGCGAAAGCACGGCGCAGCGATTGGGCTGCAAACCCTTAGCCCGCATCGTTAGCCACGCCACCCATGCCCAAGAGCCAGAGTGGTTTGCTACCGCGCCGATTGGTGCGACACAAAAAGCTTTATCTAAAGCAGGCTGGACGGTAGCGGGTGTCGATTTGTGGGAAGTCAATGAAGCCTTTGCGGTGGTACCGATGGCGCTCATGAAAGAGCTCAACGTGCCGCATGACAAAGTCAATGTCAACGGCGGTGCTTGCGCACTCGGTCACCCCATCGGTGCATCAGGCGCGCGCATCATGGTCACACTCATCTACGCACTTAAAGCACGCGGCTTGAAAAAAGGCTTGGCAACGCTTTGCATTGGCGGAGGCGAAGGGACTGCTGTCGCCCTTGAAGTAATCTAGGCGAATCCCATGCTACTTAACGCCGACCAAGAAATGATTCGCGATGCGGTTCGCACATTTTCGCAAGAACAACTGTGGCCGCATGCGGCGCAATGGGACAAGCAACACCATTTTCCCAAAGACGCCCACCGTGGCTTAGCGCAGTTGGGTGCCTATGGAATTTGTGTCCCAGAAGAATGGGGCGGCGCCCATTTGGACTACCTGAGTTTGGCTGTTGTCTTAGAAGAAATTGCAGCCGGTGACGGCGGCACAAGCACCGCCATCAGCGTCACCAATTGCCCAGTCAACGCCATATTGATGCGCTACGGCACTACCCAACAAAAGAAGCAATGGCTCACCCCCTTGGCGCAGGGTGAACTCTTGGGTGCGTTTTGTTTAACCGAGCCGCATGTGGGATCCGATGCCTCCTCCTTGCGAACCACCGCGGTCAAAGAAGGGAACGCCTACGTCATTAACGGTGTCAAACAATTCATCACCAGCGGCAAAAACGGCGATGTCGCCATCGTCATTGCCGTTACCGACAAAGGCGCTGGCAAAAAAGGCATGGGGGCATTTATGGTTCCCACCAACACCCCTGGTTATGTTGTCGCCCGCATCGAAGACAAGCTCGGTCAACACTCTAGTGACACCGCGCAGATCAATTTTGACAACTGCCGGATCCCTGTTGAGAACCTCATCGGTCAAGAAGGCGAAGGCTACAAAATTGCACTTGGCGGTCTGGAGGGCGGACGCATTGGCATTGCGGCCCAAAGCATTGGCATGGCACGCAGTGCACTCGAAGTGGCCATTGAATATGCCAAACAACGCGAAAGTTTTGGCAGCGCCATCTTCAACCACCAAGCCGTTGGGTTTCGCTTGGCCGAATGCGCAACCCAGCTCGAAGCCGCCCGCCAGTTGATTTGGCACGCCGCCGCCTTGCGTGACGCAGAACGCCCTTGCCTAAAAGAATCAG
>SXSX01000084.1 GCA_005793295.1 Burkholderiales bacterium
AAGCGGGTGCCAACCAAGCTTTGGAGTTGGCCTTTACGTTGGCCGATGGCAAAGAATATGTAAAAACAGCAATTGATTCGGGCTTGGACGTCGATGCGTTCGCTGGTCGCTTGAGTTTCTTCTGGGCGATTGGAATGAACTTCTATTTAGAAGTTGCCAAAATGCGAGCGGCACGCTTGTTGTGGTGTCGCATCATGAAAGGCTTTAACGCCCAACACCCCAAGAGCTTGATGCTGCGAACCCACTGCCAAACCAGCGGCTGGAGTTTGACCGAGCAAGACCCCTACAACAATATCGTGCGAACCACGGTAGAGGCGATGGCGGCGGTGTTTGGTGGAACGCAAAGCCTGCACACCAATAGTTTTGATGAAGCGATCGCGTTGCCCACCGAGTTCAGCTCGCGCATTGCCCGCAATACCCAACTCATTATTCAAGAAGAAACCCACATCACCAACGTGATTGATCCGTGGGCGGGCAGCTACATGATGGAAAAGCTCACCCAAGATATGGCCGATGCGTCTTGGAAAATCATCGAAGAAGTCCAAGCCATGGGCGGGATGACCAAAGCCGTTGACAGCGGTTGGGCCAAGTTAAAAATTGAAGCGGCGGCGGCTGAAAAGCAAGCCCGTATTGACAGCGGCCAAGATGTCATTGTGGGGGTGAATAAATACAAGTTAAAAACCGAAGATACGATTGATGCACGTGATATCGACAATGTCGCCGTTCGAGAAGGACAAATCGCGAGGTTGCAAACTATCAAGAAAAACCGGGACACGAAAGCGGTGACGCAGGCCTTAGAAGCCTTAACCTTTGCCGCTGGACATAAAGAAGGCAATTTGCTAGACCTGAGTATCAAAGCCATTCGACTTCGCGCGACGGTAGGCGAGGTGAGTGACGCGTTAGAAAAAGCCTTTGGCCGCCACCGTGCCGATACGCAAAAGGTCAGCGGTGTGTACGCTGCGGCCTACGAAGATGCAAGCCACCCAGGGGACACCATGGAATATTGGAACCAACTCAAAGCCGACATCGTTGCCTTCGCCGCGGCCCACGGCAGGCGTCCCCGCGTGATGATTTCCAAGCTCGGACAAGATGGCCACGACCGTGGAGCCAAAGTAGTTGCAACAGCTTTCGCCGATTTGGGATTCGATGTGGACATGGGTCCCTTGTTCCAAACCCCTGAAGAATGCGCCCGCCAAGCGATTGAGAACGATGTCCATGCCGTGGGCGTAAGCACCTTGGCCGCAGGCCACAAAACCTTGGTTCCCGCCATCATTGCCGAGCTCAAAAAACAAGGCGCTGACGACATTATTGTTTTTGTCGGCGGAGTGATTCCGCGTCAAGACTACGACATGCTGTATGAAGCGGGTGTCAAGGGCATTTACGGGCCGGGTACACCCATTCCAGTGAGCGCCAAAGATGTTTTGGTTCAAATCCAAAAGGCTTTGACCTAGAGCTTGCAAATCCTTTATTTGGTATGTATCATTTGATGCATACCAGCAGGAGGCACACTATGAATCCCGTTTTCGACACCGCCAAAATCTTCACCACAGGCCGCAGCCAAGCTGTGCGCTTGCCCAAAGCCTATCGCTTTGACACCGACGAGGTGTTCATTGAGAAGGTGGGCAACACCGTCATCCTTCGGCCTAAAAAGGACGAACCCGGCGAGTGGGGCACGCGCTTGCAAGTCATCTTGAGGGGTTGGGAAGGTATGCCCGAGGAAATCGAGCGCGACCATACGCTGCCTCCTGACGACATCGAAAGCCTCGACTGATGTCAACTTTGTACCTGCTCGACACCAACATGGTGATCTACCTCCAGCGTGGGGTGCCCAATGTTGTGGCACGCTTGAACGAACTGGGGTCTGACCGCGTTGTGTTGTCCGCTCTTGTTGCCGCCGAGTTGGCTTATGGCGTAGAAAAGAGCGGTCACCAAGCGCGTAACCGCAAGGTGCTTGAGATGTTCCTAAGTGAAGTGCGCGTGTTGCCATGGACGCAAGACGCCATGTGGCACTACGCCCGCCAACGACATGCACTGCGCTCAACAGGTAAAGTCATTGGCGAGTTAGATTTGTTGATTGGCTGTCACGCCTTGGCCTTGGATGCGATTTGCGTGACCAACAACACGCGCGAGTTTGAGCGGATTGAGGGTTTGAAGTTGGAGAACTGGGTGAATCCAGTTGGTGCTGAATGAACTTAGTTCAACTGATGCAAGACGTTTTGCAAGGCAATGCCAGGGAGCAGCGCCGCGCTATGGCCAAAGCCATCACGCTACTCGAATCGACCCGGACCGACCACCGCGCCTTAGCCGATGAGTTTCTTACCGCGATGTTGCCGCATACAGGCCAATCCTTTCGCCTAGGAATCAGCGGTGTACCGGGCGTAGGCAAGTCCACTTTTATCGAAGCGCTGGGTTTGTATTTGATCGCGCAGGGCCACAGGGTGGCCGTGTTAACGATCGATCCTTCGAGCTCTGTGTCTGGCGGATCCATTTTGGGTGACAAGACCCGGATGGAACATTTGTCGGTGCATGAGAAAGCCTACATTCGCCCAAGCCCATCGAGTGGGACCTTGGGCGGTGTAGCTGAAAAAACGCGAGAGGCTATGTTGGTGTGTGAGGCAGCCGGGTATGACGTGGTGATTGTCGAAACCGTTGGCGTAGGCCAAAGTGAAACAGCGGTTGCCAATATGACCGATATGTTTGTTCTTTTGCAACTCCCCAATGCGGGCGATGATTTGCAAGCGATTAAAAAAGGCGTGATGGAGTTGGCGGACTTGGTGGTGATCAATAAATCCGACATCGACGCCGATGCCGCCACCCGAGCCCAAGCCCATATCAGAAGTGCGCTGCGCTTGCTGGGGCAGCACGGCGCCATAGGTAAGGGCCATTCGGATAAGAGTCTTTGGCACCCCCAAGTCATCCAAACCAGTGCGCTTTTAGGCCGGGGCGTGGATGCATTTTGGGATGCGGTGCAATCTTTTAAAACGTTGCAAGTGGCTAACGGAAAGTTGACCCAGCGCCGCGAAAAACAAGCCTTATCTTGGATGTGGGAACGTATCGACGCGGGCCTCAAACAAGCGTTTCAGGCCCAAGGACAAGTCCAAGCCTTGTTGCCTTCGCTGACCAAGCAGGTAGCCCTTGGCCAACTAGCCCCGTCCACTGCGGCAAGGCAACTCCTCGGTGCGTTTTCAGCGGCCTGGTCGTGAATAATTTTTAGAAGAGAGTAGAACCATGCAAGACATCATTGAGCAATTAGAGATCAAACGTGCTGCAGCCCGCTTAGGCGGCGGGCAAAAGCGCATTGATGCCCAACACGGCAAAGGAAAACTCACCGCCCGTGAGCGCTTAGAAGTTCTTTTAGATGAAGGCACGTTTGAAGAGTGGGACATGTTTGTCGAACACCGTTGCACCGATTTTGGAATGCAAGACAACAAAATTCCAGGGGACGGCGTAGTCACCGGCTATGGAATGATCAACGGCCGTTTGGTTTTTGTATTTAGCCAGGACTTCACGGTGTATGGCGGTGCATTGTCGGAAACTCATGCAGAGAAAATTTGCAAAATCATGGACCAAGCCATGAAAGTCGGCGCGCCTGTGATTGGCCTGAACGACTCGGGTGGCGCCCGTATTCAAGAAGGTGTGGCGTCTCTCGGTGGCTACGCTGATGTGTTCCAACGCAATGTCATGGCCAGCGGTGTGGTTCCTCAAATCAGCATGATCATGGGGCCTTCAGCCGGTGGTGCGGTTTACTCACCGGCGCTGACTGACTTTATCTTCATGGTCAAAGACAGCTCGTACATGTTTGTCACAGGGCCTGAGGTGGTCAAGACGGTGACGCACGAAGAGGTAAGCGCCGAAGACTTGGGCGGTGCAATTACCCACACCACCAAAAGCGGCGTAGCCGACCTGGCGTTTGAAAACGATGTAGAAGCGCTTTTGATGCTGCGCCGTCTCTACAACTACTTGCCTCTTAACAATAAAGAAAAAGCGCCAGTTCGCCAAAGCGGAGACCCTACCGATCGGCAAGACAAGAGTTTGGACACCTTGGTTCCTGAGAACCCTAATCAGCCCTACGACATGAAGGAGTTGATCGTCAAGACCGTTGACGATGGTGACTTCTTTGAGCTTCAACCTGAGTACGCTAAAAATATTTTGATCGGTTTTGCCCGTATGGATGGCCAGACCGTGGGCATCGTTGCCAATCAACCCTTGGTGCTTGCGGGTTGTTTGGATATTAAGAGTTCGATCAAAGCGGCGCGGTTTGTGCGGTTTTGCGATGCTTTCAATATCCCGGTCATTACCTTCGTTGATGTTCCAGGATTCATGCCCGGAACGTCACAAGAATTCGGCGGCATCATCAAACATGGCGCTAAATTGTTGTATGCCTACGCGGAATGTACCGTGCCAAAAATCACTGTGATCACCCGCAAAGCCTACGGCGGGGCGTATGACGTCATGGCTTCTAAGCACTTGCGTGGGGATGTGAACTTTGCCTGGCCCCAGGCAGAAATTGCTGTGATGGGCGCCAAAGGTGCAGTCGAAATTATTTTCCGTGAAGACAAAGGCGACCCTGAGAAATTAGCCGCCAAAGAAGCTGAATACAAAGCCCGGTTTGCCAATCCTTTCGTGGCTGGAGCACGCGGCTTTATCGACGATGTGATTTTGCCTTCGGAAACCCGTAAGCGGATTTGTCGCAGTTTGGTCATGCTCAAAGATAAAAAAATTGAAAATCCTTGGCGCAAACACGGCAACATTCCACTTTAATTTCACTGCGAAGAATAAATTATGTTTACCAAAATTCTGATAGCCAACCGGGGCGAAATTGCTTGCCGTGTCATTCAAACCGCCCGCAAGATGGGCATCCAAACGGTAGCGGTGTACTCCGATGCCGACAAAGATGCACGCCACGTCAAAATGGCCGATGAAGCAATCAACATTGGTCCTGCGCCCAGTCGCCAAAGCTATCTGTTGGCTGAAAAAATCATTGCCGCTTGCAAACAAACAGGCGCCCAAGCCGTTCATCCTGGCTACGGATTTTTGAGCGAGAACGCTGAGTTTTCAAAGCGTGTAGAAGAAGAAGGTATTACCTTTATCGGCCCCAAGCATTACTCGATTGCCGCCATGGGCGACAAAATTGAATCTAAAAAGCTCGCGGGCAAGGCCGGTGTGAACTGTATTC
>SXSX01000085.1 GCA_005793295.1 Burkholderiales bacterium
CTCGGCCCTCCCTGTTAAATTTGAAACCTACTTCTTCGCCGCGTTGGCGAATGGTTTCGCGAATCTGGTTTTGTTGCTCAAGCGTAGATCCGTATTTTTCGCTCAGGTGCTCACCCAAATCTTGACCTCCTGCAGGCATGTTCGGGTTGAGCTCAAAAGGTTGAAAGTGAATCTGAGCACTCACATCGGGAGCCAAGCGTTGAAGTGCGCCCTCTAGAGCGCCTAAGCCCACAGCGCACCAAGGGCACGCGATATCAGAAACAAAGTCAATTTTGAGTGTGGTTGTCATAAGCGAAAATTTATTGGAGATAAAAACTGTCCATTGCCAACATACCGTAAAGCACTTCGCGGCTCAAATAATGGACTTGGGCTTTGGAGTTGTCGCCTGCGGCGCCGAGAGCGAAGAATAGCGGTAAAAAATGGTCGTCGCTGGGGTGGGCTCTTTGAGCGTGCGGCGCGAGGCTTGCGTAGTTCAAGAGCGACTCCCAGTCGTTTGCCACAACACGGTCTTCAATCCAGCGGCTAAATTCCAAAACATACGGCGCAGTAGGCGCACCGTCGCCGGCAAACTCGCTTAAGTTGTGCGTCATGCTGCCAGAGCCAATGAGCAAAATTCCCTGGCTCCGTAATCGGCTAAGCTCCTGCCCCATGGCAAACACCTCCTGCGGACCAAACGATTGTGGCAAAGCCACTTGAACGACCGGCACATCCGCGTGGGGGAACATATGCATCAAGGGAACCCATGCCCCATGGTCTAAAGGACGCTTGGCATCGGCCTGCGTTTCAATACCCGCGCTTTGAAGGTATTCAATGACTTGTTGCGCCAAAGCAGGCTTACCGGGTGCAGGGTATTGCAGTGCGTACAACGCTGGAGGAAAACCGCCAAAGTCATGCAAAGTTTCAGGCTGGGGCGTGGTCATCACGGCGGGAGTTCGGGACATCCAGTGCGGTGACATGATCACCACTGCGCGCAATGTGTTTTGGGTTTGCACCTCATTTGCAAAACGGCTTAACGCCGCACCAGAGGCGCCTGGAGCTAAAGCAAAAAGGGGTGCACCGTGGGATACAAAGAGGGTAGGAAGCAGTTGGTTTTGCAAAAATAGCCCTATGAAAATTCAGCCAAGCCTGCGATGGCCATGGAATAGCCTTTAACGCCAAAACCCGCCATGACCGCTTTGGCGACTGGCGAAATAAAGGAGTGGTGGCGAAACGCTTCACGCGCATGCACATTGCTGATATGCAACTCAATCAAGACAATGCCAGTGCCTTTGATCGCGTCATGCAAAGCGACACTGGTGTGGGTGTAAGCGCCCGCGTTGAGAACAACCCCAGCAAGTTTTCCAGCAGCCTGCGCTTTACCGGCTTCGTGAATCCAATCGACCAACTCCCCTTCGTGGTTGGATTGGCGAAAATCCAAAGCAAAACCATGGCTTTCGCAAGCACTTTGGCACAAGGCTTTGACATCCTCCAAACTTTGGGAGCCATAGACCAGAGGCTCTCGCGTTCCCAAAAGATTGAGGTTGGGCCCGTTCAGTACCAAGACAGTTTTCATGCGAACTCCAAGAATTTAAGACGCGCTTTGGGGGGAAACCGCTGCGATGGGTTCCAGCGTGGGCTTGACATCAGCACACTGCGCACGGTGACGCAAAGCGTGGTCCATCACTACCAAGGCCAACATCGCTTCGGCAATCGGCGTAGCCCGGATACCGACGCAAGGGTCGTGACGCCCTTTGGTGACCACAGCGGTGGCGTTGCCGTGAACGTCAATTGAATCGCGGGGGGTGGTAATTGAACTGGTCGGCTTGATGGCGATGCTGACTTCCAAATCTTGACCTGTCGTGATACCACCCAATACCCCCCCGGCGTGATTGGTTTGAAAGCCTTGGGGCGACATAGAGTCTCCATGAACCGAGCCGCGCTGTAGTACGCTAGCAAAACCAGCACCAATTTCAACGCCCTTGACTGCGTTGATGCCCATCATGGCGTAGGCAATATCCGCGTCCATTTTGTCGAACAGCGGCTCGCCCAAACCCACTGGAACATTCGAAGCGGTGATCCGAATCCGCGCACCACAAGAATCCCCATCCTTGCGCAATGCATCCATATAGGCTTCAAGAGCGCTGACATCAGCGACGGGCGCAAAAAAAGGATTGTTTGGAACATGCTCCCAAGACTCAAAGGAAATTGGTAATTCACCCACTTGGGTCATGCAACCTTGAAAAGTCGTCCCATACTGAAGTTTCAGCCACTTTTTTGCGACGGCGCCAGCGGCAACCATAGGCGCCGTAAGTCGGGCAGACGATCTGCCGCCACCGCGAGGATCACGAATGCCGTATTTTTGAAAATAGGTGTAATCCGCATGGCCGGGCCGAAACGACTCCAAAATATTCCCGTAATCTTTGCTGCGCTGGTCGGTGTTTTGAATCAACAACGCAATCGGCGTTCCTGTGGTTTTACCCTCATAGACACCGCTCAGAATTTGAACCACGTCCGGTTCTTGGCGTTGGGTCACATGGCGACTGGTTCCCGGACGGCGGCGGTCAAGGTCGGTCTGAATGTCTGCTTCCGACAATGCCATGCCCGGCGGGCATCCGTCAATGACGCAGCCAATGGCTGGGCCGTGGGATTCACCAAAGTTGGTGACAGCAAAAAGGGCTCCAAAAGTATTTCCGCTCATAGGCTGTGATTATCCCTGAGCGCCAGCTTGGTTTGACTCACGCCGCTTGCGCCCCTTCTTCAGGGGTTGGCCAATCGCGAATATAGGCTTTGAGCATCTGGTTTTCAAAGTTCTGGCTATCTACCACGGCTTTGGCCACGTCGTAAAAGCTAATCACCCCCATCAACATGCGCTTATCCATCACCGGCATGTAGCGGGCGTGGCGGTCGAGCATCATGCGCCTGACTTCGTCCATCTCTGTATCCATCGTACAGGTCAGGGGAGCGTCGTCCATCGCGGTACGAACCAACATCGCCCCGATCGCGCCGCCGTTTTTAACCACCGATTGAATGACCTCGCGAAAGGTCAGCATGCCCACCAAATCGCCGTGCTCCATCACGACCAAAGACCCAATATCGCGCTCAGCCATCAGAGCGGCAGCGTGCGCCAAGGGTTCGTCGGGCTGGGCGGTGTAAAGCGTTCCGCCTTTGACACGCAAGATATCGCTGACTTTCATAAGGGCTCCTTTAAGGCGGTAGGCTGCAGCAAGAAGGCCGCAGAACCAGGTTCGCTTGAATATAGCCCACAATCACACTGTTCGACCACACATTATTTTTCGGAGAAATCCCCCATGACCGGCTACGCTGACCCCGGATTTGACACCCTTGCCCTGCACGCAGGCGCCACACCCGATGCGACCGGTGCTCGCGCTGTGCCGATTCACCTGACCACGTCTTTTGTTTTTGAGTCCAGCGACCAGGCCGCCTCCTTATTTAACCTGGAGCGGGCTGGCCATGTTTACAGCCGCATCAGCAACCCGACCAACGCGGTTTTAGAACAACGTGTTAGCGCCCTTGAAGGCGGGATAGGCGCTATCACAACGGCCAGCGGACAAGCGGCATTGCACTTGGCGATTTGCACCCTCATGGGCGCGGGTTCCCACATTGTTGCTTCTACCGCCTTGTACGGCGGATCGCACAATTTGCTTCACTACACCCTGCGCCGCTTTGGTATTGAGACTACTTTCGTTAACCCCAACGACTTAGATGCTTGGCGCGA
>SXSX01000086.1 GCA_005793295.1 Burkholderiales bacterium
CATGGCTGGCTTCCGCAGGGTGAACAAAGAGTGCGGGGGTTCCAGTTGAGGCCAAGGTGGCTGTGATTTTTCGGCCGACGTGACCGCTTTTACCCATGCCCATCACGACGACGCGCCCGGTGGTGGCTAGCATCATGGATACGGCGCGGGGAAACCCTTCGTCTAGGCGGGCTTTGAGCCCCAACACCGCGGCCGCTTCAATGTCAAAGGTGGCGTAGGCTAGAGCGCTTGCCCGGTTTGCCGCTGCCGCATTGGATGTTGAATCTGCCGTGGGGGATGTGGAAGTCATCGGGTTATTTTATAGAGCGCGCGGGTCTTGATAGTATCGAAGCATGGGCGCTCTTGAAATTACTTTGCTTTACCTCTTGGCTGCGGTGTCAGGTGTCGTGCTGTGCCGTACTCTAAAACTACCACCGATGTTGGGGTATCTGGCAGTGGGCGTGGCTTTGGGGCCGCACGCATTGGCGCTATCTAAAGACGGCGTCGCAGTAGGACATTTGGGTGAATACGGGGTGGTTTTCCTGATGTTTGTCATTGGGCTGGAATTCAACCTACCCAAGCTCAATGCGATGCGCAAACACGTATTTGGCTTAGGTTTGCTGCAAGTCTCACTCACCATGGTTGGCGCAACTGTGGCGATGTGGGCCTTGGCAATTGTTTCGCCTTCGTTGTGGGGGATGGACTGGAAAACAGCGCTGGCGCTATCGGGCGCTCTTGCAATGAGCAGCACCGCGATTGTGGTCAAGTTGATGGTCGAGCGCTTGGAGGTCGAGTCCGAACATGGCAAACGCGTCATGGGCGTATTGCTTTTTCAAGACTTGGCGGTGGTTCCCTTGTTGGTACTGATTCCGGCTTTGGGGGCAACGGGCGAAAGCCTTTGGACTGCGCTGATGTTGGCGGCGTTCAAGGCGGTGGTGCTTGTGACGGTCTTGCTGATTGGTGGGCAGCATGTGATGCGCCGCTGGCTTACCTTGGTCGCGCGGCGCAAAAGCGAAGAGCTTTTTGTTTTGAATCTGTTGCTTGTCACTTTAGGACTGGCCTGGCTGACTGAACTTGCGGGTTTGAGCTTGGCCCTGGGGGCGTTTATTGCGGGCATGCTGATTTCAGAGACCGAATTCAAACAACAAGTGGAAACCGATATACGGCCTTTTCACGACGTGCTCTTGGGCATATTTTTTATAAGTATCGGCATGATGTTGGACTGGCGCATGATCATGGCGCAGTGGCCCTTGGTATTGTTACTGTTGATTGGCCCACTGCTGTTTAAGGCGGTATTGGTGGCGTCTTTGGCCCGCATGTTAGGGGCCACAGCGGGGGTGGCGGTTCGAACTGGTTTGTATTTGGCACAGGCTGGCGAATTTGGTTTCGTGCTGCTAACCCTCGCCCAACAAAACGCACTCGTACCGGCGCATTTGCTCCACCCTATTTTGGCCAGCATGGTGTTGTCCATGTTGGCCACGCCCTTTATCTTGATGTATAGCAACCGCATCGTCCTTAAGCTCGTTTCCAGCGAGTGGTTGATGCAGTCTCTGCAAATGACCCAGCTTGCGACCAAATCGATCAACGCCAACCACCACGTCATTATTTGCGGCTACGGGCGATGTGGACAAAATTTAGCAAGAATGTTGGAGAGCGAAGGCATCGCCTACTTGGCCCTGGACCTAGACCCCGATCGCGTAAGACAAGCCGCAGCGGCCGGTGACTCGGTGGTGTTCGGAGACGCCACCCGATTGCCTGCTTTGATGGCAGCGGGTTTGGCTCGAGCAAGTGCTGTGGTGGTGACTTACCTCGAAGTGGCTGCGGCGTTCAAAGTATTGGCACACAGCCTCGCCCATGCGCCGCAAGTGCCGGTGATTGTGCGTACCCGCGACGACCACGACTTAGATCGGCTCACCCAAGCGGGTGCTGCCGAAGTGGTGCCAGAAGCGATCGAGGGGTCGCTCATGTTAGCAAGCCATGCTTTGGCTTTGGTGGGCGTGCCGATGCGCAGGGTGATCCGCGTTGCGCAAGAGCAGCGGGAAGCACGCTACCACTTGTTGCGCGGTTATTTTCATGGTGCAGATGACACGTCTGCGGACGCCATGGAGCAAGAAAGTTTGCGCGTAGTGACTTTGACGAAGCAAAAAAATTGGGAAGGCTTGCGGATTCAAGATGCGGGGCTGGATGCGCTTTCCGTTCGCCTAATTAGTCTGCGCAGAGCCAACGGCGAAGTAGCCAACGTGGACAACACCACGTTGTTTCAATTGGGGGATACCTTGGTGTTGTCTGGGCACGCAGAGGACTTAGCCCTCGCAGAGCAACACTTGGCCGCGATTCCCGGCGCAGAGGCACAATAGCCACTATGCAAAACACCAGCGTCACCGATTACCTTCGCGCCCATATTCGCACCGTCCCCGATTGGCCGTCGCCCGGCGTGCAGTTTCGCGACATTACTCCTTTGCTCCAAGATGCCAAAGTCTTTCGGGTCTTGATCGACGCCTTTGTTCACCGTTATATGGATGCAGCCCGCAGACCTGATGTGGTCGCGGGTTTGGATGCGCGGGGATTTATTTTGGGCGCCGTTGTGGCGTATGAGCTCAATATTGGTTTTGTCCCGATTCGTAAAAAAGGAAAACTGCCTTTCACGACCGTGGAAGAAACGTATGAGCTCGAATATGGGAGCGCGACGGTCGAGCTCCATACCGACGCGGTCAAGCCTGGCCACCGCGTACTGCTGATTGATGACTTGATCGCCACGGGCGGCACGATGATGGCAGGAAAAAAACTATTGGAGCGTTTGGGCGCGCATGTCATGGAAGGCGCTGCGATTGTGGATTTACCCGAGCTTGGCGGCTCCGACAAATTACGCGCCACTGGCATGCCGCTGTTTACCCTGTTGGATTTTTCAGGCCACTAGATCGGACTAGGCCTTACCAGACCTTATTTGCCAATACAAAAGCTGGAAAAAATAACCCCGAGTAAATCATCAGAACTAAATTCTCCGGTGATCTCGTTCAATGCGTTTTGCGCCAAGCGCAATTCTTCAGCTAATAAATCGAGCGACTGTGCGCGTAGCGCGAGGTTGGTGGCAGCTTCAAGTAAATGGTCTTCAACCGAGCGAAGCGCTTGGACATGGCGCTCGCGGGCCATAAAGATCCCACCGGATGGCGCTTGCCAACCGGCAGCCTGCAGCAAAGCCGAACGCAGCGTATCAAGCCCTTCACCGGTTTTGGCAGACAAACGGATGCCTTCGCTACTCCCCGTGGCAGGTGTATCAGGTGAAACCGTATCGGCTTTGTTCCATACGTGCAGAACCACCACCGCACTGGATAATTTTTTTAACAAGAGAGAAGAAATGTGTGCGTCTGCGGCTTGGTATTCTGGGGAAGCACTGCGAGTGAGGTCATGTAAAAAAACCACGGCATCAGCCCCTTCAATGGCTTGCCATGCGCGCTCAATGCCGATTTTTTCAACTGCGTCATCGCTTTCACGCAAGCCCGCCGTGTCCACCACATGCACGGGGACCCCTTCAATCTGAATCGTTTGTTCCACTTTGTCCCGGGTGGTTCCGGCAATGGGTGTCACGATGGCAAGTTCAGCACCGGCTAAAGCGTTAAGCAGCGACGACTTGCCCGCGTTAGGCTGCCCCGCAATCACCACCTTCATGCCTTCGCGCAAAAGTGCGCCTTGCGTGGCTTTGTGTTGGACCGATCGCAAAGCCGTTTGCAGCCGATCCAGCTGTCCTTGGGCGTCGGCCTTTTGTAAAAAGTCGATTTCTTCTTCCGGGAAATCCAAGGTGGCTTCAACCAACATCCGTAAGCGAATCAAAGCATCACGCAGCGTGTGGATTTCTTTTGAAAATGCACCAGACAAAGACGCCGTGGCGCTGCGGGCAGCAGCTTCGGTGCTGGCGTCGATCAAGTCGGCGATTGCCTCGGCTTGGGCAAGATCCATTTTGTCGTTCAGAAAAGCGCGTTCGGTAAATTCGCCAGGGCGAGCCAAACGCAAATAGGGCAGACAAGTTTGGTTAGAAGCGTCGAGCTGTTGCGCCACCTCTAAGCACCGCACCAGCAGCAATTGCAAAACCACCGGGCCGCCGTGGGCCTGAATTTCTAGAACATCTTCCCCCGTATACGAGTGAGGGGCCGGAAAGTACAGCGCAAAGCCTTGGTCAATGGCAGCGCCTTGCGCATCGGGAAATGGCAAGTAGCTTGCCTCCCGAGGTTTTAGCGAGCGCCCTAACCATGACTGCGCTAAGCGATCCAAGCCCTTGCCACTGAGGCGAACGATACCCACCGACCCGCGCCCTGGCGCGGTGGCGATGGCGATGATGGGATCGTCGTGGTGGCGAATGGTGCTTACTTAAAAGAAGGCAGGTTGAACTGTGGCGGTACGCCCATGCGGATGTTGATCAGCCACTGTTGCGCGATGGACAAGATGTTATTGGTAATCCAGTACACCACCAAGCCCGAGGGGAAAAAGAAGAACATCACGCTAAATGCCAGTGGCATGTACCACATCATCTTGGCCTGCAACGGGTCAGGTGGAGCGGGGTTCAAGGCGGTTTGCAGCAAAGTCGTTAGTGTCATGATCAGAGGCAAGATGTAGTAAGGATCAGGCGCAGAGAGATCATGAATCCATCCCATCCAAGGCGCATTGCGCATCTCCACGCTGGAGAGCAAAACCCAGTACAAGGCAATGAACACGGGAATCTGAACCATGATGGGGAAGCATCCGCCCATGGGGTTGACTTTTTCTTCGCGGTAAATGCGCATCATCTCTTGCTGCATTTGCTGCGGGTTGTCTTTAAGACGCTCACGCATTTCCATGATCTTGGGATTCACCGCCTTCATCTTGGCCATGCTGGCGTAGGCCTTGGCATTGAGCCAGTAGAAAGCAATTTTCAGCAAGAGCACCAAAGCCACAATGGACCAGCCCCAGTTTTGAATAAAACTATGAAGTTTGTCGAGCAGCCAGTACAAAGGCTTGGCCAAAATAGTGAGCCATCCGTAGTCTTTGACGAGCTCTAAACCCGGTGTCAGCGCTTCGAGCATTTTTTCTTCTTGGGGCCCGACAAATAACGTGGCGTCAATAGTTTGTGTGGCGCCCGGGGCAATTGCAGCAAGTGGGCCCACCATCGCGGCGCGGTAGCAGCAATCAGGCAGGTTCGAGCCAATGTCTACCGCGTCTAAAGAAATGGTGCGATCCATGCCTTCAGGCAAAACCCAGGCGCTGGCAAAGTAGTGCTGCACCATCGCGACATAGCCGTTGGTCGATTGCTTTTCGTATTCGGCGCTTTTCTTTTTAATGTCTGCAAATTCAACTTTTTGGTATTTCTTCGCGTCGGTATAAACCGCAGGGCCCGTGAAGGTGGAGTAAAAAGACGACTCTCCGACAGGCTTGTTGCCATCGCGAACAAGCTGTAAATACAACTGCGGCGCAATCGGTGCGGCAGTGGTGTTGGTCAAATCATGCTTGACCGAAACAGCATAAGACCCGCGCTTAAGAGTATAGGTTTTGACGAGGGTGATGCCGCCCACGTCCGCAGAGGTAAAGGTCAGTTGGAGTTCGTCAACGCCGTCTTTCAATTCACGCGCACCGCTTACGGTCATCGGTGATTTGTGGGTGGGGAATGCGCCAGGCACGGCGCCAGAGACCACACCAGACTGCGCCAAATACACGCGGTCTTTGCTGTCATCGAGTAAAACAAAGTTCTTGGCCTTGTCGGCGTTATCACCGTAACGCACGAATTCGCTGCCGACTAAAGTACCACCTTGGGTATCAAAACGCAGCTTGAGAACGTCGGTGCTAACGGTAAAGCGCTCGCCGGTTTTGGCAGGAGCGGTGTCCGCTGGAACGGTGGCTGGGGCGGCCGCTGCAACGGGCACCGTACCCGCAGGAACGCTGGTATCGGACGCTGGCTGAGCCGGCGCAACACTCGAGGCGTCAACCTTCACGGGCTGGCCTTGGAAAAAAGTGGCTTTGTGGCCGTGAGAGATTTGCCATTGATCCCAAAGCAGGACCATAGAGAAGCCAAAGATCACCCACAAGACGGTGCGGCGAATATCGTTCATGAAGATTTCTTTTCGGAAGATGGAGGAATCAAGCGGCTAAATAGCCGGGGTTTTTGCGTTGGGACGGGGTCAAGCCCACCAGCGCACCAGGGGTGGCAACGCGCCAGTCGGGACAGCACCAAATAGCTGCCAGCTGCCGCGCCATGGTTTTGCAACGCCCCCAGAGCATACACAGAACAGGTGGGCTCAAAACGACAGGCCGAGCCCAACCAAGGGCTAAGTAGTAAGCGATAGCCTTTTACCAATCCAAGCAAAAGCGCTTGCATCATGGCAAAGCCTGTTTGGAATGGGCATGGCTGGCTTGGCTAAACAATTCGAGTAACTCAGCTCGGACAGCCGCCTTCAATGCTAACGACGACGCGCTGACAAACTGCGTCTGGTCAAAGGCCGTTCGGAGTCTTACAAGATGCGCTTGCGCAGGGAGCGAATGTTGAAATTGGGGGCTCACGCTGTAAATTTGTCGTTTGATGGCGTTGCGGGTAACTGCGCGTTTGGCCCAACGTTTGGGCACCATAGCGCCCATCCACAGCCCAGAAAACGGAAAAACCGCTGGAGCAGCGGTTGTTTCTGTAGGGACGTTATGCATCTCAATAGCGCAACTGTGCAAAGCAAAGTGCGCGGTACGCGCCCTGATTTTTCCTGCCAACACGGCCTGAAATTGGGGTCGTGTTTGCAGCCGTTGCACGGTCAAGCCAGGGCTTTACCGAGTGAAATTAGACAGCCAGGCGCTTGCGGCCTTTGGCGCGGCGTGCGTTGATCACAGCGCGGCCACCGCGGGTTTTCATGCGAACCAAGAAGCCGTGGGTGCGGGCGCGACGAATTTTGGAGGGTTGGTAAGTGCGTTTCATTTGGGGAAATCCTGAGGGTTCAAAAAACCCCGACTTCGATCAGGGCAGCCTCAAATTATCGCAAATTTTCTGAGCCCCGGCAAGCGCTTAGCTAGGATTTGATGTCTTGCGCTGAAACTTAGGGCGATTTTAGGACAAAAGTGCCGTTTGAAAACTGTGGCAAACTGTGGATAAGTATTCAAAAAATCGAATTAAGTCCCCGTCTAAACGCAAACTATCCACAGAGCCAGCGACCACTATGACCGAGGGAATTTCTAATCTGCCGTCTGAGCCCCGAGGGCATGAAATCGGCCAAAGTCTGTGGCAGTCGTGCGTCGATCAGCTCGCCCAGGAGCTGCCCGAGCAGCAGTTCAACACCTGGATCAAACCCTTAAGCGCACAAGTTTCTGATGACATGTCAAAGGTCATGATTTTTGTGGCCAACCGCTTCAAGCTCGACTGGGTGCGCGCCCAGTACAGCGTGCGGATTGCTGCGTTATTAGAAAAACTTTATGGTCAGCCCGTTCAGGTTGAATTATCCATTTCTCCTCGAGAAATGCCTTCGCGAAGCGCGTACTTGGAGCCTGTGTCGGAGTCTCTTGGCGTGAGTTCTGAGCCGCAAGCCACAGACCAGCGGTCCGACGGTTTACAGAAAAACCGGCTCAACAGCATGCTGACCTTTGAGACCTTGGTGGAGGGTACAGCCAACCGGATGGCCCGAGCCGCAGCCATGCATGTGGCCACCATGCCGGGGCATTTGTACAACCCCTTGTTTATATACGGCGGCGTGGGTTTGGGTAAGACGCATTTGATGCATGCGGTGGGGAATCGCTTGCTGGCCGACAAGCCTGGATCCAAAGTTCTCTACATCCATGCAGAACAATTTGTCTCGGATGTGGTTAAAGCGTACCAGCGCAAGACTTTTGATGAATTTAAAGACAAATACCATTCCTTGGATTTGTTGTTAATTGACGATGTGCAGTTCTTTGCCAACAAAGACCGGACCCAAGAGGAGTTTTTCAACGCCTTTGAAGCCCTTTTGGCTAAAAAGTCGCACATTGTCATGACCAGCGACACCTATCCCAAGGGTTTGACGGACATTCATGAGCGCTTGGTTTCGCGATTTGATTCCGGCCTGACCGTGGCCATTGAGCCGCCTGAGCTCGAGATGCGGGTGGCTATTTTGATCAATAAAGCCCGCGTTGAAGGGGCCGATATGCCAGAAGAAGTAGCGTTTTTCGTGGCTAAAAATGTGCGTTCTAACGTGCGGGAACTTGAAGGCGCTCTGCGCAAATGCCTGGCGTACTCCCGGTTTAACCAAAAAGAAATCTCGATCCAACTTGCACGGGAAGCGCTGCGGGACCTTTTGTCGATCCAAAACCGACAAATCTCGGTGGAAAACATCCAAAAAACGGTTGCCGATTATTACAAAATCAAAGTCGCCGACATGTATTCAAAAAAACGCCCAGCCAGCATCGCCCGTCCGCGCCAAATCGCCATGTATTTGGCCAAAGAATTGACCCAAAAAAGCCTGCCCGAGATCGGTGAGTTGTTTGGGGGGCGGGACCACACCACAGTGCTACACGCGGTGCGCAAAATCAGCGGGGAGCGCCAACAAATGTTGGAATTGAACCAGCAGCTTCACGTGTTGGAGCAAACCCTCAAGGGCTAGAGCACTTTAGGGAAAATAGTCTCAAAGCCCTCCAATCGAGGGCATAAAACAGCGAAAATGGCGGGTAGTGCGACGAGGCCGGCACAACGCCCCATAGATAGTAAAAATATACATTGGAGATTGACATGATCGTATTGAAAGCAGCGCAAGACCAAGTCTTATCGGTTTTGCAGTCGGTTGCCGGCATTGTGGAGCGCCGACATACCCTGCCTATCTTGGCCAATGTGCTGGTGCGTAAAACCGGTGCCTCAGTTCAGTTCACCACCAGCGATCTTGAAATTCAGATCCGAACCAACGCGGAGTTGGGCGGCGATACGGGTGACTTCACCACCACCATAGGCGCTCGTAAATTGATCGATATTTTGCGCACTATGCCCTCAGACCAAACCGTCTCGCTGGAATCAAGCCAAAACAAAATCATTCTCAAAGGCGGCAAAAGCAAGTTCACATTGCAAACCATGGCTGCGGAAGATTTTCCGCTGGTGCAAGAGTCCACCAGTTTTGGCCCCGTATTTAGCGTGCCCCAAAAGACGCTTAAAAGCCTGCTCGAGCAAGTCTCGTTTGCGATGGCCGTTCACGATATTCGTTACTACCTCAACGGCATTTTGTTTGTCGCTGAAGGCAAGCAGCTGAGCTTAGTGGCTACCGACGGCCACCGCTTGGCTTTTGCATCGGCAACCTTGGACGTGGAAGTTCCAAAACAAGAAGTCATCTTGCCGCGTAAAACGGTCATTGAATTGCAGCGTTTGTTATCGGATGCCGAGGGCGCCATTGAAATGCAATTTGCCAGCAACCAAGCCCGCTTTACGTTTGGCGGTATGGAGTTTGTGACCAAGCTGGTTGAAGGCAAGTTCCCAGACTACAACCGTGTGATCCCCAAGAACCACAAAAACACTATCACGCTGGGCCGCGAAACCTTGCTCAAAACGTTGCAACGTACTGCTATTTTGACCAGCGAGAAATTCAAAGGCGTTCGCTTGAACATTGACCCCGGCACTTTGCGTGTGGCTTCCAACAATGCCGAGCAAGAGGAAGCGGTCGATGAGCTCGACATCGATTACGGCGGCGACAGCATCGAAATCGGCTTTAACGTCACCTACTTGATCGACGCCTTGGCCAATATGGGTCAAGACATGGTTACCTTGGAGCTCTCTGACGGTAACAGCTCCGCGCTGCTGACGATTCCCGACAACGCCACGTTCAAGTACGTGGTGATGCCGATGCGTATTTGATTTTTGTCCCCCGTATTTTTTCTGTATTTGACACCGTACCTGCGACCACCTGAGAGAAGTTATCCATGACCGAAGAAAACCAGCACGCTCCCTTGCCCCATGACGGTGAGGAAGGCGTGCACACCGGCGAAGGTACCGCCGATAGCTCCAATTTTCAGCCCACCATTGACACCAACCAAGCCGGCGCGACCGAGGCCTATGGCGAGGGCTCGATCCAAATTTTGGAAGGCTTAGAGGCGGTGCGTAAACGCCCGGGCAGGTACATCGGCGACACG
>SXSX01000087.1 GCA_005793295.1 Burkholderiales bacterium
AACAAGCGTCGCTAAGGCAGCGGTAAGCCAACCCTTGACTTGGCGCTGGGCGCGAATAGAGACAAGGGAATCAAATGAAAAATGAGTGGCCATAAAAATGCTTTCTTGGAACGATGAGCCCGTTGCTAAAGGTTTCCGGTTACGCCAATTTGTCTGTCAAGTTTTTGACCTTGCTTGAAAAAACAGCGTGTCCAATGACTAAAAAGCAATTAGCGTGCCGCCGACAACCTGAGGCCTTTTACCTGTGACAATGGGCCCAATGACAACCCACCAAACGACCCCCGACAAAGAATCCATCGCCCTGCTCCCGCCTTTTGAGCGGCTGGGCTTAGACCGAATCACTCTCGTGAATACGGGAAAGCAAGCCGCCCTTGCCTATGACGCGCTCGTGGTCGCTCGGACTTGGGGGTTTGACACGGAATCCAAGCCGACCTTTAAAGTGGGGGAAAGTTCGGACGGGCCGCATGTATTGCAACTGGCGACTCGGGAACAGGCCTGGGTATTCCAACTGCACGACCCCGACTGCCGCGTTGTGGCGGCCGACTTACTCGCTCGAAGTGGCATTGCCAAAGCAGGATTTGGCTTGGGCGATGACCGCAAGCGCATCATCCAAAAATTAGGCATTGAACCCGAAGGCATTTTGGAACTCAACGCCGTCTTTCACGCCCGGGGTTACCGCAAAGACATGGGCGTCAAAGGCGCCGTAGCGGTACTTTTCAACCAACGGTTTCAAAAGTCCAAGAAAGCCGCAACAAGCAACTGGGCCAACCCCCGGTTGAGCGAGTCGCAATTGGTCTATGCCGCCAATGATGCGTATGCGGCTATTTGCGTTTGGGAAGCACTGGGGCTTTGAACTATGCGCTTTGAAATTTAGTTCCCGATTGAAACCTGGCTCAAGCGGAATTGTCCCGGTGTCATGGCAGCCTCGCGCTTAAAGAATTTCACAAAATTGGTGGGGTCGTCAAACCCCAAATCAATCGCTATGGATTGAACTGCTGCGTCGGTATGCGCTAGTAGACGCTTTGCTTCTAGGGCAATGCGTTGGTTAATGCAACTTTTGGTGGAGTGCCCCGTTGATGACAAACATGCGCGATTGAGAATTTTTACACTTAACCCCAACGCATGGCCAAAGTGTTGCACTTGGTGATTTTTTGTGAAGTCTTTCTCGAGCTGGATTTTGAAGCTTTCGAAATGTGCCAGGGCTCGGCCCGGTGATTTTTCAAAATCAAAACGCAGTTCCTGTGCCATACACAAGCGAAGTAACAAATAGCTCAATTGCAGTTGGAGCAGGCTTTGCAGCGTAGGGACATCGCTCACTTGGGCGCTGTCTTTCTGCATTTTTTGGAGAACAGTAGAGAGTTCTTCCCACGCGGTTTTTGACAGCGACGCATTGACAGGAAGGCGGTCGATGCGTGAAGAAAAAGCTAAATCCATACCCAAGCCACTTGTCGCAAAGTACAAGCGCTCCGGTCTAAAAACAACCATATCCCCATTCCACAGATGAGAAAAATCATGCCGAAAAACTTGGCCCGGCTTAATTAACAAGCAGTCGCCCTGCTTCGCCAGAACTGGCTTGAAATCGATCCATGGACATGTTTGTCCCGACGAGATGGCTATCAGACGATAAAAGTTAGCTCTTGACACGCGTGACAAAGTGGAAATGGGGGCACGCTGACGCAACTGCGCAATGGAAAGCATCTCTATACCCAAACGCTCATCGGCAGAGTGCTTAAATGAAAGGGGTGCGATTGAATTGGAGTTGGTGTTGGAATGGCTTGGCATGAAATGTCCGTTATTTACCATTTTAAGGCAGATCCTGATCTTTTCTAAACACTCGCAAGCCTCGACACTAGCCTCACGTTTCCAAGAGAGACGGGTTTAACAAAGGATTTTTATGAACACATCACTTTTCAACTCTAAAACAGTGGCCGCTGCCGCTTTGGCAGTCACCATGGCAAGCGGTTCCGCATTGGCGCAAAGCAACCTGTCGACTGAGGCCGCACGCCAAATGGTTGAGCCGTTTTACAACATGCTCACCCTTCCTGCCACGAAGGACGTCCGCGGTATCACAGAAAAATTTCTGGCACCCGACTGGAAGTCTTACTCGGACGACACGAACTTCAAAGGACGTGAGGCATTCATTAACCAAGTTATGGGTTTTGGCAAACTGATTCCTGATTTGAAGTGGGAAATTCGCGATGTTATGGTTTCTGGAGACCGTATTGTGGTTCGCTCAACTTTGTCTGGAACACCTAGCGGCCCGATGTTTGGAACCCCTACCAATGGCAAGAGTTTTCAAGCCATGGCTATTGACATCCACACCATCCAAAATGGGCAAAGTGTCAAAGTTCACCACATTGAAGATTGGGCCAGCGCATTGCGCCAACTCTCAGTCAAATAACTGATTGTGACCAAATAGAGCCACTGCTGGCGACGCCAGCAGTGGCTCTATTTCGCATTGCAAATAAAGTCGCCATCCATCGCGCAAGCACCACTCTTTTCCATGCTCAGACACAAATCTCGAATCCAGTTTTTGTAAGTGACAGCCCCTGCGTATTCTTTGTGCGCCAACCGTAAATAAGACAGATCTTCAGACCAGGCATAAAACTCGGCGTAAGAGACTCGTTGTAATTCAAGCAGCTTGAATTTCAGGAGCACTTTGGCAAGATGGCTAGCGTGTTTGTCAGGGGCGGTTCTAAATTGCGCCAAGCGGCTTCGGGCGCGAGTGAGTGCGCCAGTTACGTCGATAAAAATACCGCCATGTCCGGGCAAGACGCAGTGCGGCTTGAGTTCTTCGATCATTTGCAGCGTCGCCTCAACCTCATCAAAGGCCTCAAAACCCTCTATTTCTGGGAAGACCGCGCCAAAGCCGTTTTCCCAAAGCGCATCAGCAGAAATCAAAATTCCGTCTTGGGCATTGAAAATAATAAGCGCATTGGGGTCATGTCCAGGAGCTGCATGGCACTGCCACTCAGAACCGTTGACGATGAACTTGGCGCCCGGTTGGATCACGCCGGTATGGCGAAATGGAGGGCAGTGTTGGCCTGTGGGCGTAAAGGACAGCGCATTGGGGTCCCAGTTTTCAACATATGCAGCTTGCCCGGGCGGGATCAAAACCTCAAGCCCTGGATAGGCGCTCTGTAAAACCGCATTTCCCCCGCAATGGTCGCTGTGTAAATGGGTGTTAATGAGGGTTCGAAGCGGCCGCCCACCGAGATGGTGCGAAACCAAAGCATGGGTTTGCTCAACATGCGTCCAATACCCCGAGTCAATGAGTACGGCTTTCGCCTCATCTCGCAGCAAAATATGATTTGAAGAAAGCCAGCCGCGCTCAAGGAAAGTGACGCCTGAAGGCAAAGTAAACATGGGCATGGCCCTAGTTCTCAGGGCAGGTTTGAATAAGGGACATTAGAATTTTCTTTTCTGGCACTAATGAAAATCCATTATGGCTCTAACGCTTGCTTACGCTGAGCACTACCATTGACCCTTTCACTTAAAGAGTGCCCCAAATGACCACCGAATACCTGAAAAAAGCAACGCCGCCCCAAGCCACTATCGACGCTGCTACTGGTGAAACGGTGCAGCGCATGTTGGCCGAGATCAAGGCCGAGGGGTGCGCAGCGGTCGAACGCTACGCCCGCGATCTCGATGGCTACAAGGGCAATATCTTGTTAAGCGAAGCTGACATTGCTGAGTCGGTCAAGCAAGTACCCGTGACGGTGCGCCAAGACATTGCGTTTGCCCACCAAAGGGTACGTGATTTTGCTCAACGTCAGCGCGACTCGCTGGGTGAGTTTGAAGTGGAGTTAATGAGCGGTTTAATCGCCGGACAAAAACTGATCCCGGTTAACACGGCGGGATGCTATGTGCCTGGAGGGCGTTATGCCCATGCGGCCTCGGCCATCATGAGCGTGTGTACCGCCCAAGTGGCAGGCGTTCCCAATATCGTTGCCACCTCACCAGCCCACAAAGAAGCGGGAGTGAACCCAGCGATTCTTTACGCCATGCAACTTTGTGGCGCCCACACCGTTTTAGCGCTCGGCGGCGTTCAGGCCATTGCTGCACTGGCTTACGGCCTCTACGCAAAAGCTCCAGCCGACATCATCGTGGGCCCTGGCAACCGGTTTGTGGCCGAAGCCAAACGCACCCTCTTTGGCAGTATCGGAATCGACGTGGTCGCCGGACCCACCGAGTCAGCCATCATTGCCGATGAAAACGCCGACGCCGAAATTGTTGCCGCCGATCTGGCGGGTCAGGCCGAACATGGACCGGACTCACCCGTATGGCTTTACACCACCTCCCGCGCACTGGGAGAAAAGGTCATTGCCATCATGCCGCGCGTGATCGCCGCCCTGCCCGAACCCGCTCGCTCTTCGGCCAGCGCCGCTTGGCGTGATTACGGCGAGGTGGTTTATGCGCCAACCCGCGAAGAAATTTGCGAAATCAGCGACCGTTACGCGCCCGAACACCTTCAAATTTTGGCCTCTGATTTAGATTGGTGGCTAGGGCGGCTAACCAACTACGGCTCACTGTTTTTGGGCGAAGAAACCACTGTGGCTTACGGCGACAAATGCGCCGGTCCCAATCACATCTTGCCAACCCGGGGCGCGGCGCGTTATTCGGGCGGCTTGAGCGTTGGCAAGTTCATCAAAACGGTGACCTACCAACGCCTGAACCGAACCGCCAGCCGCGAGGTCGGCCAGGTCGCTGCGCGTATCTCCCGTTTGGAAGGCATGGAAGGCCACGCCCGCACCGGTGACATTCGATTGAAAAAGTACTTTCCGCAAGAACAGTTTGAACTCGGCACGCTCCAAGGACACCAACATTGACATGAGTACCACCGCAGCCACCCCCCGATCTAACGATGGCCTGTGGTTTGGGAAAGACCTGAGCCAATCCGAGCCGATTCCCGAAACTGCGATTGAGCAAGCTGTGGCGCTGATGCGCACTGGGCGCTTGCACCGTTACGGCGAACAAGGCTCTGGCACACCCGAGCCGTCTTTGTTGGAGAAGGAGTACGCGGCCTATGTGGGCGCGAAGTATTGCGTAGCTGTGAGTTCGTGTGGTGCGGCCATGTTTTTGGCGCTTAAGGCCCTGGGCGTGAAACCTGGGGACAAAGTTCTCACCAGCAGCTTTACGCTTGCTCCCGTTCCCGGTGCGATTGCCCACGCGGCCGCCTCTGCGGTGCTGGTAGAAACGCTAGAGGACTACACCACCGACCTAGCGGATTTAGAGCGCAAAGCCGCCAGCAGCGGTGCACGTGTATTTTTGCTTTCGCACATGCGCGGCCACATCACGGATCTGCGTGCGGTGCGCGAGATCTGTGATCGCCATGGCATCGCTTTGGTCGAAGACTGCGCTCACACCATGGGCGCCCGCTGGGACGGCCAACACACCGGAACCTTTGGGCATGTCGGTTGCTATAGCACCCAGACCTACAAACACATTAACGCCGGCGAAGGCGGCCTGCTAGTCACCAACGATGAAGACGTGGCAGCCCAGGTCATCTTGATGTCAGGCTGCTACATGATGTATGACCAACACGTGTTGCGACCTTCGGCCGAAGTGTTTGAACGCTGGCGCTATGTCACACCCAACTTCAGCATGCGCATGTCCAACCTCGCCGCTGCGGTGTTGCGTCCGCAAATTGCGCTGCTGCCAGAGCGGGGTTTGCGCTGGCGGCGTATTTATGACGACCTCGCCCAGGCCTTTGCAGCCGCACCCCATTTGTCTCTTCCCGTACGCGATGCGCGTGAAGACTTTGTCCCCAGCTCGATCCAGTTTTCGCTTAATTTATCGCCTGCGCAGATCGAATACTTTTTGGCCGAATGCGCAGCGCGGGGCTTGTACATCAAATGGTTTGGACTGCGCATTCCCACCGCCTTTACCAGCCACTTTGGCCACTGGCACTACCTGCCCAAACAAGAGCCCATGCCAAAGTCGCAAAGCGTATTGCGCCAATTACTTGATCTGCGTACTCCTCTCTCGCTAACGCCTGAAGACTGTCGCTTAATCGGCCAAATCGTTCTAGTAGCCGCCACTGCAGCCACCGCACACACGGCAAGCGCATAGCCGAAAGACACCCCATGACAGCGTCCCGCCACCCGAATTTTGCGCCTGAGAAAACACTAGACCCTACCGATTGGGACGCCTTTCGCGAACAAGCCCACCGACTTCTCGATGCTGCAGTAGACCGCATGGCGACTTACCGCGAAGGACCCGTGTGGAACCCGTTCCCACTCGCACTGCAAGCGAATTACCAAGGTCCACTCCCCGTAGAGGGCATAGGTGCTGAGGCAACCCAAGCCCACATGACCGCCCTGCTGCCCTTTGGCGTAGGCAACACGCATCCGCGATTTTTTGGCTGGGTCCACGGCTCGGGAACGCCAAGCAACGTGATGGCCGACATCACCGCTGCGGCCATCAACGCCAACCTCGGTGGGCGAGACCATGGCGCGATGTACGTAGAGAAACAAGTCGTGAATTGGTGCCGCGAACTGTTTCAATTTCCTGAAACTTCAAGCGGTCTGATTGTGAGCGGCACGTCGATTGCTACCGTCATCGCTTTAAAAGCCGCGCGAGATCGCTGCTTTCATTTCAGCAACCGAAAAACCGGACTGCAACAAAGCACTTTGGGCCCGTTGGTGGGTTACACCTCGGAACAAACCCATTCTTGCGTCGCCCGTGCCTTTGACATCTTGGGCCTAGGCTCAGACGCGCTGCGCAAAGTTGCGGTCAACGAGCGCTTTGAAATAGACACCGCAGCGCTGCAGGCGGCCATCGCCAAAGACCGTGCGTCCGGCTTGACACCCTTTGTCATCGTAGGTACCGCGGGCGCGGTTAACGTAGGATCGATTGACAACTTGGAAACCTTGGCCGATATCGCGCAGGCCGAGAACATCTGGTTTCACATCGACGGCGCATTTGGCGCTTTAGGGATTCTCAGCGAGCGGCTTCAGACCCGCCTCACAGGAATCAAGCGAGCCGACTCGCTGGCGTTTGACTTTCACAAGTGGCTGCATGTGAACTACGACGCGGGTTTTATTTTGATGCGCAGTGAAGAAGACCACCGTCGAACTTTCTCAGAACGCCCAGAATACCTCAAGGGCGCTGAGCGCGGGCTGGCCGCTGGTAACCCATGGCCGGTGGAATACGGGCCCGAGCTCTCACGCGGCTTTAGGGCATTGAAGGTTTGGGCGCAATTGGCTGAACACGGTACCGCGAAACTCGGCGCGTTGATCACGCAAAATTGCGAACAGGCCGCATACCTTGGAGAACTTGTTGCTGCCCACGCGCACCTGAGACTGATGGCGCCGGTCGCGATGAATATTTGTTGCTTTCGCTACCAAGTTGAAGGCCAAGACGACAAAACTACTGACGCTCTGAACGGCGAGATCGTGATTCAATTGCAGATCCAAGGAATCGCCGCGCCGTCTACCACCCTGGTTAACGGCCGCAACGCCATTCGCGTCAACATCACCAACCACCGCACAACGCGTGCCGATCTGGCTTTCCTGGTTCAAGAGGTAGATCGAATCGCCTTAGAGTTACTGGCCAACGCAGCTCCCACAGCCGTTTAGTGAGACAAGCTTCGCGCCCACTTTTGCAAAGTGGGGCGAATCGGTAAAAACAATCGGTAGGTAAGCTCAAACAACCATGACATGGGCGGCCACGCTGACATCCAACCCAGCCAACGCCAACCCGGAAACTTCCGCCACATCTGAGAAAACGCAGCCGCTCCGCTAAACAACCTGCCGTCGCTGTCACGAACATGAAACCGCGCCATCGCCGCTGCGCAACTGAGATCGCCGCCCAAATCTTGACCGCTACTGACGTCCACCCATTCAATCCATGCTGCTTCTGGCAATCGGCGGTACATGGCAATCTCACGTTGACACAAAGGGCATGACCCATCGAAATACACATTCAGAACGTATGAGTGACTCATGCTCTCATCTCTCCCCGCGCCAACAAACGCCCTTGTCGATCAACTAAAAAGCCTTCGCCCATGGCAGGATAGGCACCGGTCAAGCCGGTCATGATGACTTGATGCGTGACCCACACTTCAGTGCGAGCAAGGGGCATGTTCTGCAAACGTTCTCTTAAGGCCTTGATTTGAGCCGTCGCATCTCCGCGTCCTTCAAATGTGGAGTTCAGCGCAGGCCAGTCTTGAAACTGTGTAAAAGCCAACCGAGCCGTATCTTGGCAACGGCACCACTGACTACTGAACACTGCGTCGGGAGCAAACTGGTTAACACGTATCCATTGACCTATCGACCGAGACGCTTGCCGCCCCTCGTCGTTGAGGTTGCGTTGTGTTTGGCATTGCCCCAAAACAAAGCCAGGGGGATCGCCAATTCCAGATTCTGTGACCGCATGGCGAATCAGCAGCACGCCACCCTCCCGCCTCCAAACCTTGGCAAGTTCAGAAGAAGGCTTAGACGCCCAACTGGGCAGGGTCGCCAAACATGGACCAAAGGTACTTAGTAGGAGGTCACGGCGTTGCATAGTGTCAATTTCATCTGCTATCTGGGATCTGGGATCTGATGCGGGTTTATTTCGCAGCCGTCGCGTTAGGCATCCAACCCAGACCTTTGGCATGCAAACTTTGGATGTACAACCGATCGACTGTTTCAGTCACGCCCGTGCTCTCGGG
>SXSX01000088.1 GCA_005793295.1 Burkholderiales bacterium
CGGCTTGGTTGCTGTGTGGTGGTTGGCTTTGGCGCTTGATGTACAGGGCCTTGCTATGCAGGTCTTGCCTGTCGTGGTCATTCTGGGCGCACTGAGCTTGTGGTACTGCACGGCCATGATTTACGCTTGCTTGCGATTTATCCGCGAGTGGGCGCATCCTCTGACAGTGTGGAATTTTGTTTTGATCGGTTTGTCTTCGGGCGCGGTATTAGCTTGCGCCTTGGCGGTTTTTCACAATGAGAACGCCTTACTCGCGTTAACGGGTCCGTGGGCGCTGGGGCTCACGCTGTTGGCTGGCGCTGTGCGCTGGATCAGTCTGCGCCGCAATGCCTCTTTGGTGCCCGTCTCAACGTTGCAGTCGGCCACAGGAATTTCAGCCAAGCACTTGGTGCAAAAGTCTATGGGCATGTCCGCCGGAGCCTTTAACACCCGGGAGTTTTTTCACGGAGCGAGCCACGTCGTGGTTAAAAGCACCAAGTGGTTTTTTATTGTCTGTTTGTTTATTGCACCTTCCGCTTTAGCGCTGTGGGCGATCACGCAAAACGCTCCCTCGCTGTGGCTTGTGATTGCTTTAATGCAGGCCTGCGCACTCATCCCAGAACGGTGGTTTTTCTTCGCTCAAGCCCAGCATCCGCAGAACTTGTACTACCAGACTGTGTCTTAAGTTGCGCAAGCAAGCGGGCTTAATTTCCCACCCGCGTCTCCGAGCGCCCAAAGACCCAACTCAATCCCAGCCCCACCGATTGCCCGGTGGACTGCAAGGCCAGTGGGCTGCTCAGGTTGGCGCCTAAGCTGTATTGGTCTTGCCTTGCATAGGCAAACAGTCGCAGGTCGGGCGTGAGGCTTTTGCTGCTGCTGAGGCTGGCGCGCATTCCGATGAGGCCGGCTTGGGCTTCAAAGGCGGGGCGCTGTGCGGTGGCATAGGTGTTAGACACCCCATAAAAATACTGGTTGAGTTGTGCATCGCCCCAGACCAAGCCGCCACTGGCTGTGAGGCTCCAACCGCCTCCGATATCGCGCGTCTCCCACACCAAAGACGGTTGAAATGCAAAGCCTTGCGAGCGCAGTCCGCCATTGATCTCAAACACGCCGCGCACCGGTAACTCCAAGCCCACCCGCGAACCAGGCTGAGGCCTTGCCAATGTGAGCTTTAGTACAGGCCCAAACTCCAGCAAAGTTCCTAAATCCGGCATGCCTTGACGCACTGCGATATCCGCAGAACTGGCGGGTAAGGAGCCAGCAAAACCCACATCCAGCTCCACATCGGGTCCCATCATCATCCGAGCACCGATGCCACCGCGTTCCACCCGCAGAATGTCGCCGCGGTATATGAAATACGGCAGGGCCAAAGTCCTTGTCATCCGATCGGCTGACCCGGGGTAGGCGGGGCTTGAAAGCGAGCCTGCAAAAACACCAGCTTCCCACAAAGGAAGTCCGACGTCTTGGGCTTGTGCGCTTACTGAGAAAAGCAATGCGGTGGTGAGTGCAAGCTTGGCTGCGATGGCCGGCGGCGTTGTTAAAAAAACCATGGCGGTTCGAAACATAGATAGGGCGTCCCTTTTTTGGAAGCTTGAGCCTATCACAGGCATGTTGAAAGTGTGTCTTAGCTAAACAATTGGCCTCGCGCAGCGTCCGTAATAGCGACCACGCATGGATGCGTAATGCGCCGCTCGACCGAGACCGCAAAAAACTCTTCGACCAACTCCTCCGTGCGTCCGATCAGTTGAACGCCGAACTGCGCCATGGTTTCTGCCTCCATCACCGTGGGAACCATGAAAACGCCGCGCCCTTCTCTGCCAAAGGCCGTCATCAAAGCGCCGTCATCAAACTCGCCCACAACGCGTGGCGTGATGGCGTGGCGGGTAAACCACGCCTCAAGCTGTTGGCGCACTGGGGAGTGGGCGCCCTGAATAAGCATCGGGGCATTGCTCAAGCACGTTGGGAATTTTCCTTTGAGCTGTTTAGCCAAACCAGGCGAACTAAAAAAACTCATGGTGCTTCGACCCAGAGGGTGATTAAAGGCCCGGACGTTGATGCGCCGCGACATCGGCTCGTCAGCGATCACAAGATCCAAGCGGTTCAAGGCAAGCTGGGCCAGTAACTCCGCAAATTTACCCTCGCTGCAAATCATACGAACGCGCTCGCCTACGCTCAATGCGGGCTCTAACAATCGGTAGGCCACCGATTTACTCACCGAGTCAGCCACGCCGACCCGAAACTCCAAAACCTTTTCACCGCCATGCGCTTGGCGAACGGCGGTTTCTAACTCGTTGCCCAGCGTGAAAATCTGGTCGGCGTAACCCAAAGCAAGCCGCCCGTCCTCGGTCAGCTCTAAATTGCGACCGCGCTTTTGAAACAACTTGCGACCGAGCCACTCTTCCAGTAAATGTATTTGCCCGGAAAGTGTCTGGGGCGTGGTGTGTAGCTGCTCACCCGCCCGCATCACGCCACCGGCCTTGGCGGTGACCCAAAAATAATGCAAGTGTTTAAAGTTCATAAGTCAATTTTCCAAAAAAGTTAAAAAAGCTTCGTTTAAATCGAAGTGAAATTGTCATAAATACGAATTTACACGAAGCATAAACCCATTTAAATTAAAGGTACTTTCGCCCAAGTTGGGCTTTTTGGGAGCATCTCATGCGTCTTAGTACTCGCGGCCGGTTTGCAATTACCGCCATGATTGATTTGGCTTTGCGTGACCCGCACAGCCCCGTTCCGTTAAGTGAGTTGGCATTGCGCCACGGAATTTCACTGTCTTATCTTGAACAGGTATTTGCCAAGTTGCGTCAACATGGTTTGGTGGAAAGCACGCGCGGCCCCGGCGGCGGATACGCCTTGGGTTTTCGAGGTGATTCCATTTCTGTGGCCGATATCGTGACCGCCATTGAAAGCGACGAGCCCACTCCTGCCATGGATACCCGCAAAGGGGCCCAAGACGTTCCTGATATGACGGAGGCGTTATGGGAGCAATTGCACACTGCGCTCATGGCCCACATGCGCACGATCACCTTGAAGAGCCTCGCCTTGGAGCAAAGCGCCAAAGGTTTTCAAGTTCCCACGCGCAAAAGCAACAAAAAAGGGATCTTGAAAAAACCGCAAACACCAGCATTAAAAACCAACGCTCCGAACTCCGTTTTTGCTTTGGGTCAGTGGCTGCCATTGCGCAACTAGGTCTTTGTGGTTAATTGGTTACAAAAGTGGCAAATTCAGGGTTTTGGTTAATAAAGGATTAATTTGGCGCGAGTAAGCTCGCGTTCATGAAATTTGGTTTATTCAATGAAATGTGGCTCGTTGCGGCAGGCGTATTCTTGCTCAGCGGTTGCAGTGGTTTGCTACAACGCAGCTCCACTTCGTCTTCCAATATCCCAAGCAGCGTAAGTGCAGACGCAGGCGCTCTTCATTGGAGCCCTGCCGATCAAGTGAAGTGGGAGCCCGTGCTGTTCCCCGGAAAATCGCCAACCCAATACCAGATGGAAATCGTGGGTTCGCGAACGACCTTGGTCGCTCGTGCGAATTCGTCGGTCAGCATGTTGCGCAAACCGCTGCGCATTGAGCCATCGCAGCTGGGCAGCATTCGCTTTTCCTGGTTGCTTTCGCAGTTGATTGCCAACGCCGATATGGGTGATCGCAGCAGCGATGACTCTCCGGTGCGTTTGGTGCTGGCGTTCGAGGGTGATCGCAGCACGTTTTCTCTCAAAAATGCGATGCTCAATGAACTCGCGCTGACCTTGACGGGCGAAGAAATGCCCTATGCGACCTTGATGTATGTCTGGTGCAACATTCGCCCAGTGGAATCGGTAATGCATAACCACCGCACCGACCGTATCCGCAAATTGGTGGTGGAGTCAGGCGGCGCCGGCTTGCAACAGTGGCGCGACTACGAACGCAATATCCGAGCAGATTACGAAAAAGTATTTGGCGAAGCGCCAGGCGCCCTTGTCGGGATTGCGGTCATGACGGACAGCGACAACACCAAAAGTACTGTGCTTGCGCACTACGGCGACATCAGCTTGCGCTAAAGGCGCAATATGCTCAAAGCAGCGGTCTTACTTTTGGAC
>SXSX01000089.1 GCA_005793295.1 Burkholderiales bacterium
AGGGCGGTGTGTGAGTGCGACCGATTCGAGTTTCTAGCGGCTAAGGCCGCTAGAGCTTTTATTATTTTGACAGGTGTTTATGTCCCGTAGGCGTGTGGTAGTTACAGGTTTGGGATGTGTGAGCCCCGTAGGAAATACGGTTGAGCAAGCATGGTCCAATGTGCTTGCTGGTAAGTCAGGTATTGGACTTATCACTAAATTTGACTCATCAGCTTTTGCTTGCAAAATTGCAGGAGAAGTGCGTGACTTTGACTTAGAAGCCTACATCAGCGCCAAAGAAGCGCGCGCGATGGACAGCTTCATTCATTATGGAATTGCGGCCGCGGTTCAAGCGGTCAACGACTCAGGCATCTCTACGGGTGATGCACTGGGCGAAGAGGCTTCCACCCGCATTGGTTGTGTGATTGGTTCTGGTATCGGCGGTTTGCCGATGATCGAGAACACCCACGTGGAGTACACCGCCCGCGGTTCCCGTCGAATTTCCCCATTTTTTGTACCAGCTTCCATCATCAATATGACGGCAGGTCACGTATCCATGCGTTTTGGCTTTAAGGGTCCGAACATTGCGATCGCAACGGCATGTACGACAGGCTTGCACTGCATTGGTGAAGCGGGTCGAATGATCGAATATGGCGATGCAGATGTGATGGTTGCTGGTGGATCAGAAGCGACTGTCTCGCCTTTGGGGGTAGGGGGGTTTGCTGCAATGCGTGCCTTGAGTACCCGCAATGACGATCCCACAACCGCTTCTAGGCCGTGGGACAAAGACCGTGATGGTTTTGTCTTGGGTGAAGGTGGTGGCGTGATGGTGCTAGAGGAATATGAGCATGCAAAAGCCCGCGGCGCCAGGATTTACGCAGAGTTAGCAGGCTTTGGCATGAGTGCTGACGCGGGTCACATGACGGCTCCCAATTTAGACGGTCCACGCCGTGCCATGCTCAGTGCCATGCGAAATGCGGGCGTTAACGCTGATCAAATTCATTATTTAAATGCCCACGGAACATCTACCCCTTTGGGCGATACCAACGAGAGTAACGCCATTAAAGCGGCTTTGGGTGACCATGCCAAGAAGACCTTGGTTAACTCTACCAAATCGATGACCGGACACCTTTTAGGTGGTGCTGGTGGGCTGGAGTCTGTTTTTACGGTGCTGGCCATCCACCACCAAAAAAGTCCTCCTACGATCAATATTTTTAACCAAGACCCCGATTGCGATTTGGATTACTGCGCAAATGTCGCGCGTGATGTTCGAATTGATGTCGCCTTGAAAAATAACTTCGGGTTCGGCGGCACGAACGGCGCCTTGGTCTTTAAACGTATCTAGCCTGGTTTGCTGTGCACGGCCCGCCTGCAGTTGCTTGCCGTTTAAGTCGCAGCCCTCAGCCGGCTTACTTGCTTGTCGGTGTGGCTTGTCTGACCGCGTTCATGATGGCTTGGTTATGGATTCACACCTCCCTATGGACTTGGATCTCTCTGGCGCTTTTGGCATTGTCTTTGAACGCTTTTGCATGGTTCCAGTGGTGGAGATCAGCCGAAGGCGTGTTGCAGTGGGATGGTGATCAGTGGCATTGGACAGCATGGTCGCTCGCGCCAGCATGCAGGGTTCAATGGATTTATGATTTTCAGACGTGGGGTTTGGTAAAGATTGCCAATGAGAAGCGTCAAAGTCATTGGCTGTGTTTGCATAAAGGTGAGAATGACCATGCTCATTGGCAAGCCTTTCGAAGGGCTTTATTGTCCACTCGAGCGCTCGTCAATGGATCAAGCCAGCACAATGAAGCGATGGTCCCCCGTTCGAATTTTTGAATTATGAATTGAGAGTAACTGCAGTCAAACTATGAAAACTCAAAACTTGAAATTTTCTCGCGCCCTTGTGATGGCATGCGCCGCCCTGGCGGCCACTGTTGGAATCACTCTAATGCCGGTGCAGCACGCTATTGCGCAGTCTCGCGCCCTGCCGGATTTCACCGACTTGGTCGAACAGGTTGGCCCATCGGTGGTCAATATTCGAACGTTAGAGCGTGTCGTTCAGCGCCAGCAGCAGGGCGCTTCTCCTGCGGATGAAGAGATGTTGGAGTTCTTTAAGCGTTTTGGTTTGCCGATGCCTAACATGCCTCGCCAAGCACCTCGGCCCAACAACCCCAAACAAGAAGAAGAGCAACCCCGTGGTGTGGGCTCTGGCTTTATCTTGTCCTCCGACGGCCTGATCATGACCAACGCCCATGTCGTTGACGGTGCAGATGAAGTCATCGTCACTTTGACTGATAAACGTGAATTCAAAGCCAAAATCATTGGCAGCGATCGACGCAGCGATGTCGCGCTGGTAAAGATCGAGGCGAGTGGGCTTCCGGCCGTAAAAGTGGGTGACGTGAACCGTTTGAAAGTAGGTGAGTGGGTGATGGCCATTGGCTCCCCCTTTGGCCTTGAAAATACGGTGACCGCAGGCATCGTGAGCGCCAAACAACGCGATACCGGTGACTTTTTACCCCTGATTCAAACCGACGTTGCCATCAACCCTGGAAACTCAGGCGGGCCGTTGATCAATATGCGCGGTGAAGTCGTTGGTATCAATAGCCAAATCTATTCACGATCCGGCGGCTTCATGGGGATTTCATTCTCTATTCCAATGGATGAAGCAGTGCGCGTGAGCGAACAGCTAAGAACCCAAGGCCGCGTGTCGCGAGGTCGCATTGGTGTGCAAATTGGCGCTGTGACCAAGGAGGTTGCGGAGAGTCTTGGTTTGGCCAAGCCGCAAGGCGCCTTAGTGACCGGTGTCGAAGTGGGTGCTCCTGCTGAAAAGGCAGGCATTGAGGCCGGTGATGTGATTCTTAAATTTGATGGCAAGGTGATTGAAAAATCAGCGGATCTCCCTCGCATCGTGGGCGCCATCAAACCCGGCACCAAGGCAAATATCAGCCTCTTTAGGCGCGGAGCGCTTAAAGAGTTGAGTGTGAGCATTGCTGAGATTGAAGCCGACAAGCCCACAGCCAAAGCCAGCCCCTCTGATAACAAACCCAAAGCAACGGTGACCCAGTTCTTTGGCCTGAGCATCAGCGATTTGACGGAGGCGCAAAAACAAACCCTCAAGCTCAAAGCGGGAGTGCGTGTGGACGCCGCAGTCGAGGCCGCCGCCCGTGCAGGTCTGCGCGAAGGCGATATTATTTTGTCGATTAACAACGCCCAAACCGCATCGGTTAAAGAATTAGAGGCTATTTTGTCAAAGCATGAAAAAAGCAAACCTTTGACCGTTTTGTTCCGACGCGGAGAGTGGACACAGTACGCCGTAATCAAGGTAAACCCTTAGAAATTTGGACCAAAGACCCTAAAAACGTGACTTTTTAGGGTCTTTGGGCAAAGAATCAAACTGGTGTTTATTTATTCTCAGTAGTGTCCGGTTAAAAAGTGAATAAATTCAACTGGTTACCGTCGGATGCGCTGTCGATTGTGTTGCCATCGAGCTGCAAGGCGCTTGAAACCTCGGTTTTCTCGAATATCGAGACCGAC
>SXSX01000090.1 GCA_005793295.1 Burkholderiales bacterium
CACAACCAACGCCATTGAGTCTGTGAACATGAGCCTGCGCAAGATTACGAAGAACCGTGGCTCGTTTCCAAGTGATGAAGCATTGAGCAAATTGTTCTACTTGGCGCTGAAAAATATCAGCAAGAAATGGAACATGCCGATTCGGGACTGGAAGGCTGCGCTGAATCGGTTTAGTATTGAGTTTGAGGACCGGGTCCCTCAGCAATGACCCTTAACTCCGTTTACACAAAAAATCGGACACCCTCTGAGTTATGGCACTTAACTATCAAGTACTTCGTTGCTTGATTTGTTAATTGCCATTCAAATCATGCTACTTTTGGGTTGATTTGACTTGACCTTGGTGCACAACAATCCTAAAAGATTTATGGCATGAAGGACATTGAACTGGACTTGATCCATTGCCGTTGGGCGTGGCTGAAAAACCAGTGGTGTAGGTTGAAGTACTGCTGCAGTGTGGGCATGCCACAGTTGCTTTTAAATTGGAAATGAGAACTCCTAGGTTTGATTTTTCTTCTTACACTAACAAAACAAACGCATAAACATTTGTTTTGTATTAGTTTATTTTAAAACTTGCCCAAGCACATGTTTTTCTCATCTTGCTTGGAAATCTGATAGCAGTAGTTCTTGTCACGCTTGGCTACAGCGAGACACATGTACTTGTCATCTTGCTTGGAGATTTGATAGCAGTAGTTGCCATCGTTTTTTGCTGTAGCAAGACAGAAGTACTTGGCATCACTGTTCTGTATCTGATAGCAGTTGTCTCCCGCAGCGTGTGTGAGTGTTGCTGTGGCGACAAAGAGCACTGCCAAGTTAAAGACTTTAATCAGTAGTTTCATGCGGTTTGGCTTTTTCGCTTGTTGTTGCTGCTTAAACAAAGTGTCGTTTGATCTTACATAAGTACGCATAGAGGTGCAACTATGCGAATAAATGAAATTTCTAGTGCTGAAGGTCAAATTGCTTTGTGGAAACTGATCAGCGACAACACTTGGCAAGCCATCAACCAACAAGCGCAGCAAGAAGCTCGTGCCCAAGCTGAAAAGGCTGCTGCACGTAAAAGCACGCCCCACAAGCGTGGAGTGCGCAAAAGCACACCCAAAGCAGCTGTACCCAAGCCAAGTGTGCCAATCGTACCCAAACAAACCCAAACCCAAGCAGCCACACCAAGTGTGCAGTCACAACAGTCCACAGCACCACAAGCTGTGATTCCCACAAAAGGACCATTGGGCGCAAGCAATCCAACCAAGTCAACTGCGCTGCCAACAGCGCCTAGTGCACCAACTGCGCAGCTCAAGCTCAGTGCGAGGCAAGGTGGCGTTGTAAGTAAAGCAGCACCAAACTATGAGTAAGATTAGGAGTCGTGCAGTTTTTTACTGAGAAATTGCGTATGTTTATTAGTCAGTTATAATGTTTGTTGGTTGGGTAAATTATTAGGAAACGTGAGTGAAGGTTGTGAAATTGTGTGGTATTTTTTAGCACACTTTTACACACACCCAGCAGTGACCACGCCAGAACCCGCATAAACGCTAGGTTTTGCTGCCACTTCGGCTCTCATAATCCTTTGGTCGAGTGTTCAAGTCACTCACGCCCTACCATTTCCCAAAGGAATTATTCATGCGTCGCGCTGGTGCTTTTATATTTTTTGTAAGCATGAACGCGTCTGCGGCAATGCCTGACTTGCAGTTATGGCCAACGATTCCTTTTATTCGCGGACAGGATCTTTGTCAATTTCAAGATGCCTACGGCCGCAACAAAATTCAGATAGCGCAGGACTCAACGCAAGACATGCTTCTTTTGATGCGCGAAGGGGCCAAAGCGCGTGATGCGCTCACGATTGTGATTGCGATGGATGACTTGGCCAATAAAAATCGAGCCCATGCCAATGCTGGAGTGGGTATGGATGTGATGCTCGAGGGTACTTTCAAGTCCAACCTCGACGGTTTGTACCGTGCGATCAATCCTTCATCCAAAAAAGTTTCCTTTTTCAATCCTTTACCTTTGATCCGATTGGTTCGAGACTTGCATGAACAAAAACGCCAAGGTTACTTAGATCAGCGGTATTTAACGGGTTTGTCAGGTGTGGCTTGGGGAACGTACTCATACAGCCCCAACTGCAAGGGCGACTTGTCCGTGACCTTGCACATCGAGACCAAAGAAGGGACCACGTTTAACTTTCAAGCGCAAGGTGCTCCCGCAGCGGTCATGCAACCGATGGCATCACAAGTATTTGAGTTTTTTCAAAAAACGCAATTCCCATCGAGAGTGAAATACGGAGACAAAACCATTGATTTGTTGGGTGCACCAGGCTCACCCATCAGCCACGCAACTTCTCCAGAAAACGCCGCGAATTCTTGTAAAAAAATTCAAGGCCGTTTACCGACTGAGGCGGAGTACGAGTTTTTATCGAGCTTGGGTGACTGGAGTGGCGGTGTGGATATGCGCCATGATTACTGGGCGATGGCGGATGGGAAAGTGCTCGCACCTGATTTGCGAAACCCTTCGCCCGTGCGATCGGCGGACGAAATCAGGGCTTCGCAATACCATTTTTACTGCGTGCGTTAAACCACTCGCTGAAGTTTCATGGCAACGCTCATGTCGCCAGAAACTTTAAGCTTGCCCGACATGAAGCCGGTCACAGAGTTCAATTGCCCGTCCATCATGGCTTGCAAATTCTCTAGGCTGACGGTCACAGTGCAATCAGCCTCAGCGTCGGTGTTGGATACGGTGTTGGGGCTTGACACGCCGTCTAATACGATAACGCCGTCCGCGCCGCAATCAAACTTCAACGTGGCTTCTAAGCCGCTGTCGTCGCCCATTTTGGTGCGGATGGATTGGGTAATAGATTCGAGGCTCATAGGGGTTTCCTTGGATTGACCGATAGTGGTGATTTGATTGTAATAAAGTTCAATTTTTAGCCTGTCACTTCAGTGCCTTCTCCACGCTTAGGATTATTCATTCATGCCCGCTTCCCAACACCTGAGCGCACTTCGATCTTTGCTTAACCCCCGTGCCAGTGCGTTTGTTGCCAATGCGGATCGGATGCAGGGTTTGTGGGACGAGGTTCAGCGGCTTCAGTCCATGGTTTTGGCTGAGTCGGAGTCCAAGCGAGCCAAATTTGAACAGCGCAATCAGTTGTTGCCAAGGGAGCGCATCGCCCGATTACTGGATAGAGGAACGCCGTTTTTAGAGATAAGCCGTTTGGCGGGCCTGAATATGCACGACGACGATGGCAAAAAATCGGTGCTCGGTGGTGGCTCGATTGTGGGCATCGGCGTTGTGGCCGGAAAACGGTGCGTTGTCTCGGCCAACGACAGCGCTGTCAAAGGCGGCACGGTGGCACCCATGGGCTTGCGTAAAGCGTTGCGCGTTCAACAAATTGCGATGGAAAACAAGCTTCCCATCATCAATTTGGTTGAAAGCGGTGGTGCGAACTTGCTCTACCAAGCGGAAATTTTTGTAGAAGGGGGCCGCAGTTTTGCAAACCAAGCGCGGATGTCGGCAGCCGGTTTACCGCAAATCTCAGTGGTTCATGGTTCTTCAACCGCCGGAGGGGCGTATTTGCCAGGTCTTTCGGACTATGTCATTTTGGTAAGGGGGCGTTCTAATATTTTTCTTGCGGGCCCGCCTTTGGTGAAAGCCGCTGTTGGCGAAGACTGTACCGAAGACGAACTCGGCGGAGCACAGATGCATGCGCAGACCACGGGTTTGGGTGAATACCTTTGTGAGGATGATGCCCACGCGATTGCCATGGCGCGGGAAGTAATGGATAAATTACGATGGGATGCGGCTTCCCCGTTGCATTCTTTTCCTGAACCTTTGTATGACATACAAGAGCTAATGGGCGTGGTTCCTGCAGATGAACGGGAACCCTATGACGTGCGTGAAGTGATTGCGCGTTTGGTGGATGGATCTGACTTTCTTGAATTCAAAGCCAGTTATGCGCCGGAGATGATGTGTGGCCATGCGCGAGTTCAAGGCCACTTGGTGGGAATTCTGGGTAACAACGGACCGATTCAGCCGAGTGGGTCTACCAAAGCGGCCCAATTCATTCAGTTGTGCGACCAAAGCGCCACGCCCTTAGTTTTTCTGCAAAACACCACCGGCTATATGGTCGGCTCAGTGGCTGAGCGTGGCGGTGCCATCAAGCATGGTTCCAAAATGATTCAAGCCGTTGCCAATGCGCGGGTTCCCAAATTCACGTTTGTTCTCGGAGGTTCTTTTGGTGCGGGAAATTATGGAATGTGCGGACGCGGCTTTGATCCGCGCTTTATTTTTGTTTGGCCAACGGCACGCACAGCGGTGATGGGTGGCGTACAAGCGGCGAAGGTGATGGACATTGTGAACCGCAGCAAGATGGAACGCAGCGGTGAAGTTCCCAATGAAGATGCGTTGCAGGCCATGTCTGAAGGCTTACGTTTGCGTTTAGATAAAGAGTCCACCGCCTTGTTTGGTACCGCACGGCTGTGGGATGACGGAATCATTGACCCACGCGAAACACGCCGTGTATTGGGTCTGTGTCTGACGATCGCTGCCGAGGCCGATCAACGCACATTGCGCCCTAATACTTTCGGCGTGGCGAGGATGTAAGAGACTGACAATCCAACCAACCAACCCATGACTTTTTCAAAAATACTCATTGCCAACCGCAGTGAAATTGCGTGCCGCGTAATGCGAACAGCACACGATCTGGGTTACGCAACCGTTGCTGTTTTTAGCGATGCCGATCGCCATGCTTTGCATGTAAGTCAGGCCAATGAGGCGGTTTGTATCGGAGGCTCAGAGGCTAAAGATTCGTACTTGAACACGTCGGCGATTTTGCTTGCCGCCCACCAAACGGGGGCCGATGCGATTCACCCCGGTTATGGGTTTCTTAGCGAAAACGCAGGCTTTGCCCAAGCGTGTCTGGATGCGGGTTTGGTTTTCATTGGCCCAACGCCCCAAGCCATGTTGGCCATGGGTGACAAGGCCCGGGCCAAACAGCGCATGCTCCTTGCCGGGGTTCCCTGTGCGCCAGGCTTTATGGAGCCGAATGCGGACGATGCGGTTTTACTGACCCAAGGTATTGCGCTGGGGTTTCCGTTGTTAGTCAAAGCCACGGCGGGCGGCGGGGGGCGCGGTATGCGCTACGTTGCTAGCCAAGAGGAGTTGCCTTCTGCCATTGAAAGCGCACGCAGGGAAGCGCTGAGCGCCTTTGGCAATGGGGCTTTAATGTTGGAGCGCTTGATTGACAAGGGCCGCCATATTGAAATTCAGGTGTTCGCCGATCATCACGGCAACGCGGTTTATTTGGGTGAGCGCGATTGCACTGCACAGCGCAGGCGACAAAAAGTCATTGAAGAAACACCTTCGCCTATTGTCAGCCCAACCATGCGCGAGCGCATGGGTCGTGACGCAGTCGCTGCTGCATTGGCGGTGGCTTACCAAGGCGCGGGCACCGTGGAATTTATGGTCGATGCCGACCTCAATCACTATTTTTTAGAAATGAACACCCGCTTGCAAGTGGAGCACACGGTGACGGAAATGGTGACCGGTTTAGATCTCGTAAAGTGGCAACTGCGCGTAGCCGCAGGCGAGCCTCTTCCTTTGAAACAAAACGAGATTCGCTTCCAGGGCCACGCGATCCAAGCGCGTTTGTATGCGGAAGATCCTTATGTGGGCTTTGTTCCGCAAACCGGAAAAATACGGTGGTGGAAGCCCCAAGCGGCATTACACGCCGGTATTCGGATTGACCACGGAGTTCAAGAAGGTGACTCGATTTCACCGTTTTATGACCCCATGGTTGCAAAAGTGATTGCGCATGGGCGAGACCGAAACGATGCCATTCGCCGACTTCGTGCGGCTTTAAGAAATGCCCCTCTTCTAGGACTGCGAAATAACAACCGATTTTTATCCGACCTCTTGGATCACCCCACGTTTCGCAAAGCCCAGATGACCACGACGCTGATTGACCAATGGGCTAGCGATGGGGAAGCGTTATTAGAAAAGCCGCTGCCCAGCGCCAAAGCGTGGCAAGTTGCCGCGTTGGCAATGGTTGCCCAGCATGGCAGCAGTTGGCGATCTGATAGTGTGGCTGCGTTTGATATGCAGTTGCACTGCGAGTCCGAGACTCGCTTTTTACGTGTTTCTCCGGATGCCCATGGTGCCGTCGTGATGAAGTTCACCGGCCAAGCGCAATCATCTGAGGAATTTTCGATGGGCGTCCACGTTCTCTCTTTTGAGCATGGAACGCTGCGTTTTTCAATCGCGGGCGTTGTGCAGTCCGCGGTGGCTTTGGTTTGGGGCTTGCAAGTTCATTTGGCCTTGGACGGCCACCAGTTCATTTTCTCAGAACACAGCGCGTTGGCACAAAAGCTTTCCGTTCAAGACCCGGGTAAAGCCTATGCAACGGTTGCCGGTAAAGTGACCCGCGTATTGGTTGCTGTGGGCGATACGGTGTCTGAGGGGCAGCAGTTGTTGTGCGTCGAGGCGATGAAGATGGAAATGTGGTTGTGTGCGCAAGTGGCTGGGAGCGTGTTGGCCTTGCATGCGGAGCCAGGCCAACAAATCGATGCTGGCGTCTTGCTGGTAGAGATTTCATAGAAAGTTAAACCATGGACAAAGCGATTCTGACCTGTGCCCTGACCGGCGTTCTTACCAACCCAGAGCAGCACCCAGTGCCTGTCTCGCCCGCACAAATGGCGGCTGAAGCGAGAGACGCTTTCAATGCGGGTGCCAGCGTCATGCATGTGCATGTGCGCCAACAAGAGCCCGGCAAAGGGCATTTGCCTTCGTGGGATCCGGATGTGATGGAATCGGTTGTGACGGCGATTCGCGATGCCTGTCCTGGCGTCATCATCAACCTCACCACGGGCGTTGTTGGAAAAGATATCAGCGGTCCGCTGGACTGTATTCGCCGGATTAAACCTGAAATTGCAGCGTGTAACGCGGGAAGTTTGAACTACCTCAAGATCAAAGAGGATGGCCAATGGGCTTGGCCGCCCATGGTGTTTGACAATCCCGTTGCGAAGGTGCAGCAGTTTTTAGATGTGATGGCCGAATGTGGCACCCACCCTGAGTTTGAGTGTTTTGATGTGGGAATTGTGCGATCGGTCACGATGTACATCAAGGCGGGAATGCTCAAACCCAGTATGGGCAAAGCGGAGTACAACTTAGTGATGGGTGTCGCTTCAGGCATGCCCTGTGATGCTGAACTCTTAGCGCTTTTGCCGCGCTATATGGATCCCAATAGCATTTGGCAAAGCACGCTGATTGGTCGCGCAGAGATTTGGCCCGTGCACCAGAAAACTGCCGATATGGGTGGAATGTTACGGACCGGTTTAGAAGATACTTTTTACTTACCCGATGGAAAGCGTGCGAGTGGCAACGGCGCATTGATCGCAGAATTAGCACGCTGTGCAGAGCGTGCAGGGCGTGCCATCGCGTCACCTAGCGAGGCCCGAATGCTGATGAACCTGTGATAGAATTTCAAGCTTAGCGGCTGTAGCTCAGTTGGATAGAGTACTTGGCTACGAACCAAGGGGTCGTGGGTTCAATTCCTGCCAGCCGCACCAAATGAAATAAGGACTTAGCGTCGAAAGACACTAAGTCCTTTCTTCTTTCTACCTAAGCATCTTGTAAGAGTCAAAAATGGATCGAAAGTAGGATAATGGATAACCTTACCGATTCAAGACCCTTTGTGATTAAGTCATTATTCGAAAAAAACCAGCTCGCTAAAAAGCGTTTTGTTTTTTGGACCTTGCCGAACTACTCCTTGATAGCTTTATCAAGCGCAGTAGAGGCTTTGCGAATGGCTAATCGGGTTGCCAATCAAAACATTTACGAATGGGTTCTAGCCAGTACCAACGGTGAGCCGGTGGCTGCCAGCAACGGATTGGCGATGGC
>SXSX01000091.1 GCA_005793295.1 Burkholderiales bacterium
CGCACCGAGGGCGACAGTCATGTAACCGAGTTGGGACAACGTGGAGTAAGCAACCACACGTTTGATATCGTTTTGAATGATGCCGAGGAATCCCATGAAAAGGGCGGTGATCGCGCCAATGACCAAAATGAAGTTCAGTGCGGCATCTGACAACTCGAACAACGGCGACATCCTGGCCACCATAAAGATGCCCGCTGTTACCATCGTGGCGGCGTGAATCAGCGCAGAAATGGGTGTAGGACCTTCCATCGAATCTGGCAACCACACATGCAAAGGAAACTGGGCTGATTTGCCCATAGCACCAATAAAGAGGCAAATACAAATCACTGTGACCAACATCCAGTCGGTTCCGGGCAATTTCAAAGCACTGAGTTCAGCCGACTTCGCAAAAGCTTCGGTGTAATTGAGCGTTCCTGCATAGGCCGCGATCAATCCGATGCCTAAGATAAATCCAAAGTCACCCACGCGGTTAACCAAGAAGGCCTTCATATTCGCAAAGATGGCACTGGGTTTATTGAACCAAAACCCAATTAACAATTACGACACCAAGCCCACAGCTTCCCAGCCAAAGAAAAGCTGCAACATGTTGTTACTCATCACCAGCATTAACATAGAGAAGGTAAACAAGGAAATATAAGCAAAGAAACGGTTGTAACCTTCGTCCTCTTTCATATAGCCAATGGTGTAAATGTGGACCATCAGCGATACAAAGGTCACCACGACCATCATCATGGCGGTTAATCCGTCCACCATGAATCCAATTTCCATTTTTAACCCGCCTACGACCATCCAGGTGTAAAGCGTTTCATTCATACGTGCGCCATCTTGCACTACGCTTTGCAGTGTCATCACGGACAAAACAAAAGCCAAGAGCACGCCCGCAATAGTCAAGGTGTGGGTGACTTTGCGACCTATCCAATTGCCACCAAATTGAGTACCAAAAATACCAGCCAAGGCGGAACCCACCAAGGGCGCCAAAGGAACAACTAAAAGCGTTGCAGTGTTGAGGGTTTGACTCATCTTGTTGTTAACCCTTGAGCGTATTGAGTTCGTCCACGCTGATGCTGGAGCGACTTCTAAACAGTAAGACCAAAATGGCCAAGCCGATGGCCGACTCAGCGGCTGCAACTGTCAAAATAAAGAACACGAAGACTTGACCGTGCATGTCGTGCAAGTAATGTGAAAAGGCAACGAAATTAGTATTGACGGCCAAGAGCATGAGTTCAATGGCCATGAGCAAGACGATGAGGTTGCGTCGATTTAAGAAAATACCCACCACCGAAAGCGCGAAGAGCATCGCACCCAAGGATAAGAAGTGGCCAAGGGTGAGTGTCATACTTTGGTCTCCGTAGGGGCCGCTTCCGTGGGGTCAGGCGAAACTTGGCTGGCCTGCATTTTCAAAACCATCATGCGGTCTGCCGCTTTGACACGAACCTGATCACCTGGGCTGACATATTTACTGTCCTTGCGGGCACGCAAGGTCAGTGCAATGGCAGCGATCATGGCGACCAACAAAATAGCAGCGGCAATTTCTAAGGGGTAGATGTACTGCGTGTAAATGAGTTTGCCCAACTGCTGGGTATTGGACAGGCCACCCGGCACTTGAGTAATGGCAGAGGGATCTTCAACCACCCGAAAGCCACCCATCAACACGGCCGCCATTTCGAGCGCAATCACGACTCCGACCACTGCAGCAAGGGGGAAATGCGTCCAAAAGCCGGCGCGTAGGTTTTCAACGTTGATGTCCATCATCATCACGACAAACAAGAAAAGCACCATCACAGCACCTACGTAAACCAATACCAAGGTAATGGAAAGGAATTCCGCTTCTAGAAGCATCCAAATCATAGAAGCTTGGAAAAAGGTCAACACCAAAAACAAAGCAGCGTGCACTGGGTTGCGTGCGGTGATAACCCTAAACGCAGCGAACAGCAAGACCGCTGAGAATACGTAGAAAAGACCGGTGGTGACACTCATGGTTCAAACTCTTTCTTGCGACAGTTCAGCGGTATTTCGCATCTGCCTGTTTATTGGCAGCAATTTCGGATTCATACCGATCGCCTACAGCCAGCAACATCTCTTTGGTGAAGTACAAATCGCCACGCTTTTCGCCGTGGTATTCCAAGATATGGGTTTCGACAATAGAGTCAACGGGGCAGCTTTCTTCACAAAAGCCACAAAAAATACATTTCGTCAGATCAATGTCATAGCGTGAAGTACGCCGAGAGCCATCCTCGCGAACGTCTGACTCAATCGTGATCGCCATCGCCGGACAAACGGCTTCGCATAATTTGCAGGCAATGCAGCGCTCTTCCCCATTTTCGTAACGGCGCAAGGCATGAAGGCCCCGAAACCGAGGAGACAAAGGGGTTTTTTCTTCAGGAAATTGAACCGTTATTTTTTTACGAAAAGCGTAACGTCCGGTAAGCGCTAACCCTTTTAACAACTCAACGAGCAAAAAGCTGTAGAAGAAATCTTTTAAAGAAAAAGCAGAAGGCTTGTAAGCAACAGAGTTTGAAGACATGGGGTTCTCTTACTTCCAAATATTCAGCGAAGTCTGCATCCAGACACCGATAACAATGAGCCAAACGAGCGTCACGGGGATGAAAACTTTCCAGCCCAAACGCATGATTTGGTCGTAGCGAAACCGCGGGAACGTGGCGCGTACCCAAATAAACAAGCTCACCACAGCAAAGGTTTTGATTCCTAGCCAAATCCAACCAGGGATCCATTCAAGGGCGGCAACCGGAGACAACCAGCCACCTAAAAACATGATGGCAGCCAAAATAGAAACCAGCCACATATTGGCGTACTCCGCCAGATAAAACATGGCGTAAGACATACCGGAGTACTCAACCATGTGTCCAGCCACAATTTCCGCTTCACCTTCAACTACGTCAAAAGGATGGCGATTGGTTTCAGCCATGCCAGAGATCACATACACCACAAAAATAGGCAGCAAGGGCAGCCAATTCCATGACAGAACACCCACGCCCGCATCGACAAAGACGCCTTTGCCTTGGGCCAATACGATATCGGTCATATTCATGCTGCCCGTGATCATTAAGACCACGACAAGGCAAAAGCCCATGGCAATTTCATAGCTGACCATTTGCGCGGATGCACGCAGTGCGCCCAAAAAAGCATACTTGGAATTGGACGCCCAACCGGCAATAACGACTCCATAGACTTCCATGGAAGTGATGGCCATGACAAAAAGTAAACCAGCGTTGATATTGGCCAAGGCGACTTCAGGACCAAACGGGATCACCGCCCAAGCAGCCATCGCTGGCATGATGGTCAGCACTGGGCCAATGAAAAACAAACCTTTGTTAGCCGCAGCGGGAACCAAGATTTCCTTGGTTAGCAACTTCAGCGCATCAGCGATGGGTTGCAACAAACCCCAGGGGCCGACGCGATTGGGGCCTATACGCACTTGCATCCAACCTAAAAACTTCCGCTCCCAGAGCGTCAAATAGGCCACTGCGCCCATCAGTGGAAGCACCACCACCACAATTTTCATCAATGTCCACAAGACAGGCCAAACGACGGTGATCCACCACGCGCTAGGGGATACATGCAATCCGAAGTTGTAAACGGTATCGATCATGCCAACACCTCTTGTCCGTTATGTTCGTTACGCGCATCTGCCGTCATCTGCAGTGCGCTTGCGCGGCGCACGATGGAGTCAAGCTGGTAAATACGCGCCACACACGGTTCTGAAACCTCAGCAGCCAAAACCGCTGGTGGGGTACATGCATTGCTCAAGCGCTCAGCAGGTAAATGGCTAGGCACTTCGCCGCCGAATACTTCCTGCAGTACCTCTTGTGCGGACTCAAAGTCAAATCCAGGGACTTTCATGGTGTTGGCAATGACACGCAACACTTTCCAAGCTGGACGTGTTTCTCCCAAGGGTTTCACAACCGCATGGAAACTTTGAACTCGACCTTCGGCATTAACAAAGGTGCCTGGTGTTTCAGAGAAAGGAGCTATCGGCAAAATCACATCGCAGCACTCTTTATTCGCTATAAATGGCCCCATGCCGACAACCATCTCGGCCTTGGCCAAAGCAGTGACTGCGTCATGACCTTTGGCGCTGTCAAATTCAGGCTCCGTATTCAGCAGGAAAACCGCTTTCAGACCGCCGTTGATCATTTGCTGGGCATTCAAACCCGATGCAGCTGGCATGGCACCTACAAATTGCGCACCAACCGTATTGGCAGCTTCCGTGAGGTACCCCACTGTGGCACCGGTGTGTTGGGCTATCCAATTCGCCACCGCCAACAGCGCAGAAGCGTGGGCATGGTGGGCTGCCGCATTACCTAACAAAACGGCCTTGCGTTCGCCGCTCAGCAAAGACTTTGCAATTACTTGGGCTTGCGGCGTGACTTTTGCAGCATAGGGACTTGCAAGATTAGCCTGCTCAGCAACGGCAGTAGCCACACTCTGCAAAGCATTCAGCCAGTGCTGCGCTGGCAAGGACGCATCGCTGGCCATTGGCATCGCCCACTGGCTTGCAGAGGCTCCGATCGAATGGATCGCACAACCAGACTTAGCCGCTTGGCGCAAGCGCTGGGCAAACAGGGGGTGGTCTTTGCGAAGGTTGGAGCCCACAATCAGTACACGCTGCATCGTGGTCAGGCTAGCGATCGTGGTTCCCAGAGTACGCACGCCTTCGAAGGCAGCGAAATCTGCATTGCGTGAGCGGTAATCGATGTTTTCACTACCCAAACCCCGCATGAGTTTGCCAGCCAGATACAACTCTTCTAAGGTGCTGTGCGGACTGACTAGGGCGCCAATCGACGCGGCCCCATGGTTGTTTTTGATTTGCTTCAAACCATTGGCGATGTATTCCAAAGCGGTTTGCCAATCGACTGTTTCCCATCTTCCGCCATGCTTGATCATGGGCGACGTTAAACGTGCATCAGAATTCAGGGCTTCGTAGGAAAAACGGTCTCTGTCGGCAATCCAGCATTCATTGACAGCTTCATTCTCAAGCGGAACCACACGCATGACCTTGTTATTCTTAACTTGGACAATCAAGTTAGATCCGGTGGAATCATGGGGGCTGATAGATTTACGGCGGGACAACTCCCACGTTCTAGCGCTGTATCGGAACGGCTTGCTGGTGAGTGCACCTACAGGGCAAATATCAATCATGTTTCCGGAGATTTCCGAATCAACCGTTTGCCCAACAAAGGTTTCAATCTCGGCATGCTCGCCGCGGTGCGACATGCCTAACTCCATCATGCCCGCGACTTCTTGTCCAAAACGAACGCAGCGGGTGCAATGAATACATCGGCTCATTTCCTGCATGCTGATTAAGGGTCCAATGTCCTTGACCGCAACCACACGCTTTTCTTCTTCGTAGCGAGAACCTGACCCACCGTAGCCGACGGCTAAATCTTGCAATTGGCATTCGCCGCCTTGGTCGCAAATCGGGCAATCCAG
>SXSX01000092.1 GCA_005793295.1 Burkholderiales bacterium
CAGCGGCCATCTCTAAACGCAACAACGCATCTTGTGCGGACACAGGCTTAGCCATTGCAGGCGCCGTGCCGCCAATGGCAGCCACCCAAACCATGCGGGTTGCCGCGTTCACGCGGTTTCCAAGGTCTTGCACGCTGGGAACTGCTGCAGCATTTTTGGTTTCCCACGCCGTCAGCAATTGGGTAAGCGCCTCACCGTGGGCTTGGGCTGCTAATTTCTTCAATGCAAATTGCGCGTTGTCTAAGGCTTCACGCTGGGCTCTAAAGGCAGCGTCGCCCAAACGTGGGGGCGCATTTTTCGGGTCAAACGCGGGGCGATCTGACCGCTCTTGGCGGGGCGGGCGGCCGTCGCTGCGACCAGCGTCCCGGCGCATTCCAGGCTTACCAAATCGCCCTGTATCACTTGATGGCACTTCTTTTTTCATCCCCGGGCGATCATCGCCACGCATAGCCACGACCGGTTTAGGCGGGGTCTTAGGAACAATTTTTTCTGGGGGGGACGAAGTTTGCGCTTCATCGCTCTCGGAAGCGGTCTCAGACACGGCTTCAGACAAAGGCTCCGAAGTTGATTCAGTTACCGATAGCGGCGCTGTTGCAGCTTCTGTCTTAGCAGTTGGCTCGGCAGCAATCGGAGCGTCTGGAGCACCTTCTTGAACAAGCGCCTGAGCTTGCTCTTCATGGGCACCGGCCGCCTGCGCCACGGCTTGGGCCTGAGCTTGCCCATGCAAAGCAGCTTCAAGCGCAGCTATCGCAGCGCGAATCGCTTGCGCGTCTGCTGCAGCGTTGGCGGCTTGTAGCGCTTTAGAAGCGTCTAAGACGACACGGTCACGCGCTCCTAAGGATGCTTCGGCTTTTTCGCGGTCTGCCGATTTACGTTGAAACGCATCGTCAATCGGTTTTCTAAATGCGTCCCACAGTTTTTGCTCTTGCCGACGGTCAATCGGAACGGCATGCGCTTGTGCTTGCCAGCGTTGTTGCAAACCTTTCACTGCGTCGATACGAAGTACCGCCGCCTCGCCCAATATTTTGGCTTCTTCAATCATGGCGTGGCGCAGTTGCAAACTTTGCGCCTGCATGGTCTCAAGCGGCTCGGCCGCATGAGAAATGGCTGCTTTCCACAAAGGTTGTAATTCTGCAAAGGCTTTTTCACCCAAGTGGCCCGCATCGCGCCAACGGTCACCGAACTGGTGCAGGATGCGGCTAAAGCCTTTCCAATCCTCGTCTAATGCGGTCCGATTCGCCTCAGCCCACGCCTTGACTTCTTCAATCAGCGCCAAGCGTTGCTTGCGGTGCTCGATGGCATCGGCTTTGATTTTTTCTAGCCAAGCTTCAACCACCTTGTAAGCCTCGTTGCATGCCTCATCAAAGCGTTTCCAAAGGGCATGATTCGGTAAGCCGCCTTGGTCGGTTTGCTTCCATTGCTCGCGCATCAAGCGCAACATGTCCTGCATTTTTCGCCCGCCAATGGCTTGGCCTTCAGGGCGTTTAAGCAAGCCTTCGGCCTTGATCAGTAACTCTTCACGAAGTTGATCCGCCCGCCAACGCTGCCAGCCTTCGAGTTCACCAGCAGCAGCCAAGGCCGCATGGGCCAAGCCGTCTACTTTGGAATCAATCGCTTTTCCAAATTCTTTGAGCGCATGGCGCAACGCTTGGGCAGCGCCAGCGCTGGCTTTACCGTGGCCCTCTGAGGTTTGCTTCTCCAGCTTAGTAATTGCTTCTTGAACGGCGGCGTTGGCAGCAGCGCGAACTTCCGGTTCTACTTTGGGTTTTGGGCTTACAGCCGAAGGATTGGCAACACCACGCGCGGCCCGCAACTCGTCAGCCCACACTGCCACCGGTGGCAAGTCTGCAGCGGCGTCGTTGGAGGCATCAAGCGCCTGCTTTAAGGCCAACTGAAACGCGTTCCACACCAACAACAAATGCCCACGAGATGCATCCAACAAGGGCGCGAATTTCAAATCAACGCTGGCCCAGTCTGGATTAGCCACCAAAGCAGCAGCTTGGGCTTGCCAAGTGTTTACATCAGTACCTAGCGCGTCTAAAGCGCCTTGGGCTTCTCGCCATGATTTGGTAGACCACACCTCAATGCGCTGGGCCATGAGGACTGCGGCTTCTCGCTGAACTTGGGTTTGGTGTTGCAAGTCTTCAATCGCACGGACCCGATCGACCAACTGAACCTTGAAACCCGCTAAGGGTTCTTTACTCAGCGGTGCACCCGCCTTGGCCGCTTCGCGCTGCCAAGCCAAAGCATCGGCAATATTGAGTTTGGCAACAGCCATCAAAGCTTGGGCTTTGGCTGCCCATTCGGTGGCTAAATGTTCTTGCTCTTTGTGGCGCTTGGCTTCGTCTAAACGTTCGCGCAAGAGTTTGGCAGCCCCTTTATCGCGGCTGCTTAGCTCTTTAAACACTTCGGCTAATTTCTCATGGCTGGGCTCGGTGAGCAGCCATTCTTTGACACGTGCAGAACGCTCGCCGGCGGTGGGTGCGGTGAACGCCCCTCCGGTCATTTGGTCCAATTGGGCAATATCTATTGTTTTTGTAGCTGAAGTCGACGGCACGTGGAGCCTTTGTAAGGGGAAATCAAAAAAAAGAAAGGCGTATTTTCGCCGCGAATTGACTCCGGTTCGATATTTTTACCAGTGAATACAAGCTTTAAATCCAAATTGCAATGAAGATTACGTTTGATATTCTTGACCGATATATAAATGCTTCTTAAAATTATTCTGCACTGACAACCCAAACCGCCTCGCTGGCCCATTGCCGCCAACCTCTTAGGCCCAATCAGTCAACTTCCTTTTTCATGAAATCAACCACCCCATTCACCGAAAATCTTGCCGTAGTAGCAAGAGATATTGGCAATGGTTTTTTTGAAATCACCCATAGTAGCTTTGCCTTGCTGGGTTTGGCCGTGATGTTTGCGACGATCACGGTGGTCGCGCAGCCCGACATTCGCCAAGCCGGCGAGGTCCAACTGATGACGTGGCTGCAAGACCGCCAGGAAATTATCTCTGGCTTGGTGTCAGGAACACCGGCGGAACGCGCCACGGCCATCAGCCTGAAAGAACTACCCAAATCGCAAGCGGCCTTGGCCCAATGGTTAGGCCGCAAGTACAACCGCGCCCCTGAAGCCATTGGGGCCTTGGTCGAAGAGGCGTTTGAATCGGGTAACCGCGCACGCATTGACCCGCATCTCATTTTGGCTGTCATGGCGGTCGAGTCGGGTTTCAATCCTTTTTCTCAAAGCCCGGTCGGAGCGCAAGGGCTTATGCAAGTGATGACGCACATCCACATTGACAAATTTGAGACTTTCGGTGGAAAGATGGCTGCATTTGACCCACGGACAAATATAAAAATTGGCGTTCAGATCCTGAAAGAATGCATCTCTAGAGCCGGTTCTGTTGAGGGCGGTTTGCGCTTGTATGTGGGTGCTGGGAACCTAGATGAAGACAACGGCTACTCTGAAAAAGTCATCGCCGAGCAAGGCCGGCTTCAAGCCGTCACCGCAGGTTCACCACCGCCCATCAATGCGCTAGCTCAGACTCTTTTACGTCGCCTCGAGAACAAATCCTAGGAACGCATCCAGTAAACTCTCACCGAGTATTTTTTGGCGATTTCCGCCTCCTTCATAAGAGAGTTTCATGTACCCCCGCAATATCCTTGTTGAACAAACTGATCCTGAACTTTGGACCGCCATCCTGGCCGAAAACGCTCGCCAAGAGCATCACATTGAATTGATCGCCAGCGAAAACTACGCCTCTCCTGCTGTGATGGCCGCCCAAGGCAGCCAACTCACCAACAAATACGCAGAGGGCTACCCGGGCACGCG
>SXSX01000093.1 GCA_005793295.1 Burkholderiales bacterium
TGCGAAGGTTCGAATCCTTCTTCCCCTGCCAAATATGTTGGCCGGCCATCGGGGCCTGTCAACTGAACAAGAATCGACCCTAAACCCAATGTCCTCGCTGGAATCCGCATGCAGGCACCACTACCTCCTGACTTCATGGTTTTCACTGGCAATGCCAATCCAGGCATGGCCGCGAATATCGCACACACCCTCGGAATTTCTCTCGGTTCTGCAACGGTCGGTCGGTTTTCCGATGGAGAAGTAGCTGTTGAAATCAACCAAAACGTCCGCGCACGCGACGTCTTTGTGGTGCAAAGCACTTGTGCCCCCACGAATGAGAACCTGATGGAGTTGCTCATCATGGTGGACGCTCTAAAACGGGCATCGGCAGAGCGCATCAGCGCTGTAATTCCATACTTTGGCTACGCTCGCCAAGACCGCCGCCCCCGATCTACCCGCGTGCCGATTACGGCCAAAGTAGTCGCCAACATGCTGCAAGCTGCCGGTGTTTCACGGGTACTGACCATGGATTTACATGCCGATCAGATCCAGGGCTTTTTCGATATTCCCGTTGACAACATTTATGCCTCCCCGGTGCTTTTAGGTGACTTGCGCCAAAAGAACTACGAAGACTTGATTGTGGTGTCCCCAGACGTTGGCGGCGTGGTGCGGGCGCGAGCGCTTGCCAAACAACTCAACTGCGACCTCGCCATCATTGACAAACGTCGCCCTAAAGCCAATGTGAGTGAAGTGATGCACGTTATTGGCGAGATTGAAGGCCGCAACTGCGTTGTCATGGATGACATGATTGACACGGCTGGCACCTTGGTCAAAGCCGCAGAAGTGCTCAAGGCGCGTGGCGCTAAAAAAGTGTATGCCTATTGCACCCACCCCATTTTTTCAGGTCCTGCCATTGAGCGTATTGCCAATGGTGATGCCTTGGATGAGGTGGTTGTCACCAACACGATTCCGCTCAGTGATGCGGCGTCCCAATGTAAAAAAATTCGCCAACTTACCGTAGCTCCGCTGATCGCTGAAACGATCATGCGCATTGCCAAAGGTGAGTCGGTTATGAGTTTGTTCTCGGACCAAGATAACCTTTTCTAACCGGGACAAAAAGCCGGGGCCGAGCCGCGTTCTGTGGCAAATGGCCTCTTTTTAAAACTGGAGTCACACTGGTCGCGGTGGACTCTTTCAGGAGTAAGTTATGAAATTTGTCGCTTTTGAGCGCGCTAAGCAGGGCACGGGTGCGAGCCGCCGTCTCCGCATTACAGGTCGCACACCCGGTATCGTTTACGGCGGTACCGCTGAGCCTTTGAATATTGAGCTTGACCACAACGCGTTGTGGCACGCCATCAAGAAAGAAGCGTTCCACGCATCTATCTTGGATATGGAACTCAACGGTGCGGAAAGCAAAGTATTGCTGCGCAACGTGCAAATGCACCCCTTCAAACAATTGATTTTGCATATCGACTTTCAACGCGTCGAAGCCAATACGACTTTGCATATGAAAGTGCCATTGCACTTCAGCGGCGAAGAAAACTCTCCTGCAGTTAAGTTGGATGCGTGCTTGATTAACCACGTGGTGACTGAACTTGAAGTGGCTTGTCTGCCTGCCGACTTGCCTGAGTTCATCGCTGTGGATTTGAGCGCTTTGAAGAAAGGCACTTCTTTGCACGCCAAAGATCTGACCTTGCCAAAAGGCGTCTCTGCCGTAGTCCGTGGCAAAGAAAACCCGGTCATCGTCTCCGTGGTCGCGCCCGCAGCAGAAGTGGTTGAAGCCCCCGTGGTCGCAGCAGCTCCCGCCGCTAAGGGCAAAGCCAAGAAATAAGCCCAGGCTTTTTCTAATTCAAAGGCCTGCCCCTGTGATGGGGGCGGGCCTTTTTGCTTTGCGCAACATACTTTTCGTCTACCATCGCATCCATGATTAAACTGATCGCAGGCCTTGGCAATCCTGGCCCCGAATACGAAAACACCCGTCACAACGCAGGATTTTTATTCTTGGACGCGGTCGCACGCGAACTCAAAGTATCTTGGGCCATGGACAAAAGTTACCATGCATTGGTAGCCCGTACCACGGTGCAAGGTGAGACGGTCTGGCTGCTCAAGCCCCAAACCTTTATGAACCTCTCGGGCAAGTCGGTGTCCGCATTGGCCCGATTTTTTAAAGTGAAACCCGAAGAAGTCTTGGTAGTTCACGATGAGCTTGACCTCGCGCCTGGCGAAGCCAAACTCAAATTCGGCGGCGGCCATGCAGGCCACAACGGATTGCGCGATATTCACGCCCAACTCGCGACCGGCGACTACTGGCGTCTGCGCCTTGGCATTGGCCACCCTGGAGATAAATTAGAGGTTGCCAACTGGGTTTTGAAAAAACCGTCCCTTGATCACCGGATTGCCTTAGACCAAAGTATCGACAGATCCCTCAAAGCCCTGCCCGCTTTGTGGTCGGGGGATATGACCAAAGCCACGATGCTGATCCATACCAGCAAACCGCCTCGGCCTAAACCGCCTGTGCCTCCCAAGCCCGAACTTGGGGCCCCAGAACGTCCCCAAAGCGAATTCACGCCTTTAGAGAAGCCATGAGAAAAATCCGCTTCGCTGTTTTACTAATTTTTTTCTGCGCCTGTCTAGGAAGTGCATCGGCACAGACCGCTGTTTACAAATGCGCTAACCAATACAGCGACACGCCGTGCCCCCAGGCGGTGGCGGTCAAAGCCGATGATGCACGCAGTTCGACACAAAAGTCGCAAGCTGACGCATCCACCAAGCGAACTGCAGCGGCGGGAAAAGAACTAGAGATAAAACGCCTTGAAAAAAACGCAAAAGCGACTAAAACAGCGCCAGCTCAGCGGGCCAGCAAAACACTTCCAGAACCTAAAAAAGAGCCATTGGTCGTTCCCAAAAAACCCAAGCTTCAAACCAAAGAGAAGTTAGACGCCTTCGTAGGCCAAGTCCCGCAGACTAAGAAGGCCTCACCTTAGGACGCAGCAGTCGATTGCAATCGGCGGTATTTTTGCCACAGCGTTTCCCGGTCTTCTACGAATTCGGGGTGAATCGGAATACACGCTACCGGGCAGACCTGCACACACTGGGGCTCATCGAAATGCCCTACACACTCCGTGCATTTATGGGGGTCAATTTCATAAATCTCTTGGCCCATAAAAATGGCATCGTTAGGACACTCCGGCTCGCAGACGTCACAGTTGATGCATTCATCGGTAATGATCAAAGCCATCAAAAAACTTTCAAGGTGTCGTTCGGACTTTGGTCAGGATTCGCGCCCAAACCGAGGGAGCTACAAATTGCGCGGCGTCGCCTTGCAGCATCGCAATTTCTCTGACCAAGGTACTCGAAATATGCTGGTAACGCGCATCGGGCGTTAAAAAAACAGTATCTAGCTCGGGCGCCAAAGCCCGGTTCATGCCAGCGAGTTGGCTCTCGAAGTCAAAATCCGTCACACTGCGCACCCCGCGCACCATGACCGTTGCGCCATGAAGAAGAGCAAACTCTGTTACCAGTCCAGAGAATGGCAGCACTTGGATATTGCCTAAAGGCTGAACCACTTCGCTCACGCTAGCGAGCCGCTCTTCTAAGGTGAATAGCGTTTTTTTATGGTGTGCCTGCGCTACGGCCACAATCACCTTTCCAAATAATGCAGACGCTCGGCGAATGATGTCTTGGTGGCCCAAGGTCATCGGATCAAAGGTTCCAGGGTAGAGAGCAATAGTAGAAGATGACATGGATAAACTCCTATTCAGGTCGCGAGCGCGGACGTTAACACGTGGGCATGCACCGCACCGGCCTTGAGGTATCGGTGAACCGCTAAACCTAAAGGCGCAAGTTGTTCGTCGTTCCAAGCCGTGGGGGACTCTAAATACACAAACCCGTCCAAAGCCACAGCGCGACTCGCTGCTGCAAGCGCGGGTTCATAGAGTGCCGACTCAAAAGGCGGGTCAATAAAAATCACATGCAAGCTCGCAGGCGTCGCTTGGCGCAGAGATGCCACACCGTCACCGCGCAAAACATGCACCTGGCTGGCTTCTAATTGCGCTTGGGTGGCTTTAAGTTGATCAATCAACGCGCTGTCTTGTTCCACCACGATCACGTCGGCAGCACCGCGCGAAGCGGCCTCAAACCCCAGCGCTCCCGTTCCCGCAAAAACGTCCATGCAGCGCAACCCCCGCATATCCTGGCCCAACCAATTAAACAAGGTTTCCCTTACGCGGTCCGGGGTGGGCCGCAGACCTGGCTTGTCAGCGACTTTGAGTTTCGTTCGTTTCCATAGGCCACCAATAATTCGAACCTCATGGCTGCGTTGAATTTGGGGCCCATGCTTGTGTACTGGAACACGTGGCTTTTTCGTTTTCATGGGCGTATTGTCAGGCTTCTTTGAACCGTACGGAATCGATTCACACCACTGCCCGTGTGGGATAGTCTGGCATGGTGAATACTTTTCCATGGATACCTTCGGCAGCAAAGGCTTTTTGAACTTCAGAGCGCATTTCCAAGGTTTGCATGAGACCCATCAGCGCATGAAATGTTTCAATGTCTTTTTTGGCAAGTGTGTCGCCTCGTGGATACAACTGCGCCCAGCGGACACAGGCAGCTAAATAGTAATCGCAGACGCTGCGTTTTTCTCCCAAAAGCCACGCGCCGGCACCTTTAGAAATCTGTTTGTCTAGCAATGCCAAATGTGCAAGCACCCGCTGATGCATTCCTTTGCGCAAAGCGGGAATAGCTTGAGCATCAGCAACATAGCGGTCGGAATAAAACAGCACCCGCAAGTCCGCATGCAAGGTATTAGACAAAAAGAAAAGCCACTTCAACAATTCACCACGGTGTTTTGGGTCTGGCACAGGCAATGCAGCATGTTGGTCTGCCAAGTGCAAAAGAATGGCAGCGGTTTCAAACAAGGGGGCGTCTTGGGCGGGGTCCAGCAATACGGGCAGCAGACCTTGCGGATTGAATTTCAAAAACTCAGGGCTGCGTTGTCCGTCCACAGTGCGGTCAATCTCGATGGCTTGGTAAGGCACCGCCAGTGCTTCAAGCACCATTCGTATGACTATATTGGCACTGTCGGGGGAGTAATACAGGGTGTACGGCATAGGCATACCTAAAGTTTTCGCATCACCACCAAGCCCTTGAGGTAATCGCCCTCAGGAAAGGTCATCGTCGTCGGGTGGTCTGGGGTTCTGGCCTGAATAGTTTTTGCAATGGTTGCAGAAAAAAACGCTGCGTCTATGCGCTGGGTTTCGTCAAAACTCCAGACCCGAACTCGAATTTTGGAATTGGGACTGAAAGCCGCCCAAGCTAAAAATTGGCTGTCCGAACCTTCAACGCGAACCGTTTCCCCGCTATCGCCGCCGCCGCGCTCAATGGCAGATTCAAAAATCCAAGGATGACGGCGCAGCAAAGAGCGCTCTTTGCCAGCACGGAGTTTGATCGTTTTCATAGGGGATATTGTTACCCCTTGGGCTTGGGATTGGACTTGGCACGCGGATGCGCGGCATCATAAGCTTTGGCTAAATGCTGAAAATCAAGGCGGGTATAGACCTGAGTGGTGCTGATATTGGCGTGGCCTAAAAGCTCCTGGACACCGCGAAGATCGCTGCTGGACTGCAAAACATGGCTGGCAAAAGAGTGGCGCAGCATATGCGGATGTACCGGTGTCGCCATTCCCGCTTGCAAACTTCGACGCTGCAAACGCTGCCATACGGATTGCGCGCTGAGGCGGGTTCCGCCCCGCCCTTGGAACAACGCGACGCTTGCGTTGGCTTCATTGACTTGAACCGGCGCTGCCGTAGAAAGCCCCGAAGGGCCGCGTAACTCCATCCAGCGCTCGAGCGCTGTGATGGCTGTACTACCTACAGGAACGCTACGGCGCTTGGAGCCTTTACCCAACACATGGGCCTGTGCGCTTTGCATATCAATCCAACCTTTGGCCTGCGCACTGGCCACCACGTCCAAGCCCACCAACTCACCCACCCGCAAACCGCTGCCATACAACAACTCCACCATCGCCGCATCACGCGCCTCAAACCACGCACTGTCTTCGCTTTGAAAGTCGGCAAAGTGCACCGCATCGTCCACGCCCAAAGCTTTGGGTAAGGGCTTTGGGGCTTTAGGAGAGCGCACATCTTGAACCGGGTTGCTTGGCACCAAACCTTGGCGGCCTAACCAAGCATAAAAGCCCCGCCAACCACTCAAAATAAGTGCAATGCCGCGACCGCTGCGACCGCCGCTGTGCATGCTAGCAACCCAGCGGCGGATATGGTTGTTTTTCACCTCCACCAAGGCCAAGCCACGGCCGGACGCCGCGCTGCTTACACTGGCGAAATTTTGCAACTTGGTAAGGTCTAAGGCGTAAAGTTCGACGGTGCGTTGGGCTAAGCGTTTTTCAACGCGAACGTGCTCTAAATAACGCTCAATCAGTTCGCCATCGGTCGCGATGAAGGACACAATGCGGTCCTGATTTGAATTTAGCGCAAGCGCCCTAAAGCGGCGCTGGCGACTTCACCAATGCGAGATAAAAAGTCCGTCCCCATGCCGCTATGGAATCGCTGCGCATCCATGGACGCCAACACTAGCATTCCGAAAATTTCACCCGCACCCCCAGCATCACTGCTACGCAAAGGAATCAAGGCCAGTGAGCTCGCAGCTTCAGGATTTTCAAGCCACTGGGTCGCATCAAAACCGGTGTTCAAACCACAAAAGGGCTCCTTTAAGGACGCAGCAAATAACTTAGCGTCTTCCGATACGCCTTGCGTAAACGCGGCTTGACCGTGGGCTGCGTCTAAGCCCCACAAACGCAAGCCCACTTGAGGAACCGAAAATTGCGCACCAATCTCGTGCGTAATGAGTGCAGGCAGCGAGTGCGGCGCAGGAACCAAGAGCAAGCCGCGAGCCCAGCGCAGCACTTTGTCAGACAGCAGAATATTGTCATTGCCATGGCGAATCATTTCCATCAGCCGCCCCTCTAACATCTTGATTTTTTCACGTAACATTTCAGCTTGACGCTCTTGCAAACTAACCGCGCGGTGGCTGTGCGGACTGGACAATTGCACCATAGCTAAGAGCTCCGAATGGCGAACAAAAAAATCGGGGGTATTAGCCAAATAATGGGCGATATCTTCTTCTGTAATCGGGTTATTCAAAGTTTTTTCGGTGAGTTGGCTCATAGCGTTTCCGTTCAATAAATACAAGTCTTACAAAGCGTCTGGGATGTCAATTTCACCCCGAAAAACCGTGGTGGCGGGCCCTGTCATCATGACAGGGGAATCTCCCCCCTCCCATGCAATACTCAGCAAACCGCCTCGGGTGTGTACATCGACGCAGGCGTCGAGCAAGCCCCAGCGAATACCAGCAACCACCGCCGCACACGCGCCCGATCCGCAGGCCAAGGTTTCGCCCACACCGCGCTCAAACACGCGCAATCGGATGTGGGTTCGGCTCACGATTTGCATGAAGCCCGCGTTCACTTGACGAACAAAACGTGCATGCTGCTGTACCAAGGGTCCTTGCTGTTCTACCGGCGCGGTGTCTACATCTTCCACAAGCTGCACCGCATGCGGGTTACCCATCGACAGGGCCGCAATATCTACCGTGTATTCCAAACCGTCGGCACTTTGAAGTTCCAAAGGCCAGGCGTTCCAAATTCCCACCGTTTTGGCGTTCAGACCAGAGGCGTCAAATGGAATCTGCTCTAAGCGAAATTCGGGGGCTCCCATATTCACCGTCACGCGGCCATCGAAAGTGATGACAGGCTCAATCACGCCTTTCATGGTTTTCACCCTTAATCGGTCTTTGGAACTTAACCCTTGCTCACGCACAAATTTCGCAAAACAGCGCGCGCCGTTGCCACATTGCTCGACCTCTGCCCCATCGGCGTTGTGAATCACATATTCAAAATCAAGGTCTGGGCTGGGTGCGGGTCGCACTGTCAAAATTTGGTCTGCGCCTACGCCAAAATGGCGGTCGCCTAAAAAACGGTAATGCGCAGGCGTCAAACCCAAGGACCCTTGGGTTTCGTCAAGAACCACAAAGTCGTTGCCGGCGCCTTGCATTTTGGTGAACTGAATTCGCATAGCTGCAATTATCAGGTGTCTGGCGTCCGTTCTGGGGCTGGCGAGGCCCACTCGCGTGTTTTAGCTGCAAAATGCTGCCATGCCCCGACACTCGCAAATTCTTAACCCCGAACGCCACCCCGAATTAGGCGCCCTTCCAACGCCCACCGACTGGCAAACGCTTGAACCTGTCGCGCTTTTGCGAAACGTGTTGCGTTTAACCGCACCCAACCCCGGTTTTATGACAGGCCCAGGAACCAATAGCTATTTGGTGGGAGATCCGCTGACTGGATTTATTGCGATTGACCCCGGCCCAGCGGATGTCGACCACATCCAGCGCCTTTGGCAAGCCGCCACCCATCCCGATGGTTCGGGCGGCAATATTCATTGGATTGTCTGCACCCATTCCCATGCAGACCACTCGCCGGGGGCTTTGCCACTGCAAAACCTATGCTTTCAATCAGGCGCCAAAGTTCCGCCCATCATGGGAATGGCCTCTGCACCAACGGCACGAGCAAACAGCCAATTTATTCCCGACAGAGCGGTTTTCCACGGCGAAGAATTGACGCTGCGCCCAGGCGATTTGAGAGCCACTTCTGACAGCCATACCTTGCAAGTGATTCACACGCCAGGCCACGCTGCCAACCATGTCTGCTTGCTGTTGCGCGAAGACGGGATTTTGTTTTCTGGCGATCACATCCTCAACGGAAGCACTACCGTGATTGACCCGCCCGACGGCAATATGGCGGATTACTTGGATTCTTTGGATGTCCTTAACAACGCTTGTGTTGAACACCATGCCGAATATATTTTTCCTGCCCACGGCCACGCGCTGCCTAATGCTTTAGAGGCGATTGGGCACCTTAAAGCCCACCGTCTCATGCGCGAGGCAAAGATTGCCGCAGTAATGAGCGCCAACCCTGCAGGCGATCCGGACCAATGGCTGCCGCTGGCCTATGACGATGTGAACCCACGGCTTTGGCCCGTGGCCAAACGCTCCTTGCTTGCCCATGTCGAGCGCATTCAAATGCTGCAAATGAATCATTCCCACCCATGATCTCCAAAGCACCCACCACCGAAGGCGAACGCCTTGCCAAACGGGTTGCGCAAATGCGCGGCTGCTCGCGCAGCGAAGCGGAGCGTTATATCGAAAGCGGTTTTGTCCAAGTCAATGGTGCGGTTGTAGAAGAGCCGCAGTTTCGGGTGGTAGACCACAGCATCACCTTTGAAGCCGATGCCAGCCTGCTCAACTTAAACGCCATCACCTTGATCGTGAACAAACCCAGCGGATGGCTCGATGGCGTGGGCGACGAGCCCATCCCCAGCCCCCATTACAAAGGCAAAAAACCCAAAATTCAAAACGCTCTGAGTCTTCTTACGCCCGATCACCGCAGCCCCAACGATCCATCAGAGATGCGTGTTTTGAAACGCCATTTCCAACAACTCGAAGCCAGCATGTCGCTTGAGACTGGTGCCAGCGGCTTGCTGGTGTTTACCCAAGACTGGCGCACCCAACGTAAGCTGGTGGAAGATATGGGCGTAATGGAGCATGAATTCATCATCGATGTACAAGGCGAAGTCAGCCCAGAGCAACTCACGCCGATCGAGCGGGCGCTGCGCGACCCGCGCCACAACCTGCCCCAAACCAAAGTCAGCGTTGGCAGCTCGGGCCCGCAGGGAAGCAAATTGCGTTTGGCCGTGAAAGGCGCACACCCCGGTCTCGCGGCCTACGTGTGTGAATTGGCAGGGCTAGAAATAACTGCGATGCGCCGTATTCGTTTGGGCCGGGTGGGTTTGGGCGATACCGATATCGGTCAGTGGCGGTACTTGGCAGATCACGAGCGGTTTTGAGGCTTAGGCCGGGTGGACCACCACCAACCAAGCCGTAGCTGCGGTTTTACCCAGATTGCGAATCGCGTGCGGGCGGTCGGCGCAGTAACGCGCTGTTTCTCCGGCTTTAAGGCGCTGAACTTCGTCAGCGCAATGGACCTCTAAAGCGCCGCTTTGTACTGTCAGGTGTTCGCGGGTTCCGTCTTCATGGGCGCTGGACTCTAAAGCGCCGCCAGCTCCGACGCTCAGCGTGTACCACTCAAATTGGCCCGCCAGCTCGATGGGCCCGAGGATACGCAAATCACACAAACCGTCCGGACTCCGCAAGGCGGGCGTGGCGTGGGCTGAAAGAAAACCGATGGCTGGGGCTTGAACCGTGGGCGCACTGTCGAGCAAATCTGCTAAAGGCACACCCAAAGCATTGGCCAAGCGCCACACCACGGCCACCGTCGGGTTGGCTTGGGCGCGTTCAATTTGCGACAGCATCGATTTCGATACCCCCGCCTTGCGCGACAACTCGTCTAAAGACAGCGCTCGGGTTTGGCGCAAGGCGGCCAAGGTATCGCCCACCCGAGGAGGCTCGGCAGTTGCCCCGCGTGAGGCTGCAAGAGGTGTATTTTTAGGAATGCGAGTTGCCAAAATAATTCCTTTATAGTGGATATTGTTCGATATACTGCACAGCACTGATTTCCAGTGAAACCTATTCCAGCGCATTGTGCCCCACTGACCTCGAAAGATTGTTATGACAACCGCAACGCCCTTTTACACCCACTTGGCCCAAGAGCTTGATGCGATTCGCACAGCAGGTTTATACAAAACCGAGCGCGTTATCAATAGCTCGCAAAGCGCGCACATTACAACCACCTTGCAAGACGGCAGCCGCCGCGAAGTTTTGAATTTATGCGCCAACAACTATTTGGGTTTGTCATCTCATCCCGCAGTGATGGAGGCGGCCCATGAGGCTCTGCGCACGCACGGCTACGGTCTGAGTTCAGTACGCTTTATTTGCGGCACCCAAGATCTCCACAAAACTTTAGAAGCCCGTCTTTCGCGATTCTTAGGCACCGAAGACACCATTCTTTACGCAGCCGCATTTGATGCCAATGGTGGCTTATTTGAGCCGCTGTTGGGTGAAGAAGACGCCATCATCAGCGACGCGCTCAACCACGCTTCCATCATTGACGGAATCCGCTTATGCAAAGCCAAGCGCTACCGGTATGAGCACAACAATATGCAAGACTTGGAGCGCTGTTTGCGTGAAGCCAAAGCGGATGGATCGCGTTTTAGCTTGGTGTTTACTGACGGCGTTTTCTCCATGGACGGAACGATTGCACAGTTGGATGTGATGCGTACTTTGTGCGACCAATACGGTGCGTTGCTGGGTGTGGACGAGTGCCACGCCAGTGGATTCATGGGCGCCACGGGGCGCGGCACCCACGAGCACTGCGGCGTGTTTGGAAAAATAGACATCATCACGGGCACCCTGGGCAAAGGCTTAGGCGGCGCCTCAGGCGGGTTCACCAGTGGGCGGCGCGAAGTGATTGACATGCTGCGCCAACGCTCGCGGCCGTACCTTTTTTCCAACACCGTAGCGCCCATGATCGTGGGCGCCTCGATTGCGGTATTAGATTTACTTGAGCAATCCACGGCGCTACGCGATACCTTGGCGGACAACACCCGCTATTTCCGAGAGGCGATTGCCCAAGCCGGTTTTTCCATCAAACCAGGGGAGCATCCGATTGTTCCGATCATGGTGATGGATGCCGTTCTAGCTCAACAACTCGCAGCGCGCTTGCTCAAACTCGGGGTCTATGTGGTCGGGTTTTTCTTTCCCGTGGTTCCCAAAGGGCAGGCCCGTATCCGAGTTCAGATGAGCGCAGCACACACCCGCGCTGATTTGGAATTTGCAGTTGCAGCCTTTGCCAAAGCTGGCCGCGAACTCGGGATCATTCAATAAAGAAACATATGAACACACCAAAAATTTTGATCATCGGTGCCAACGGACAAATTGGCTCAGAACTGACCCAGGCTCTGGCGCAGCGTTACGGTGCGCAATCGGTCATTACCAGCGACATTGCTGCACAAGGCCGCGCTGAGAATATGGCGCTTGGCGTTCGCCACTTGGCCCTGGATGCCACCGATGGTGATGCGATCAAAGCAGCCGTCGAAGCGCACCACGTGACCCAGATTTACCTCTTGGCTGCTGCTCTCTCGGCCCGTGGCGAACAGCTCCCCGGCTGGGCCTGGGATCTCAACATGAAGAGCTTGCTGCATGTTTTGGAATTGGCTCGCACGCACAGTTTGCGGGTGTTTTGGCCGAGTTCTATTGCCGCTTTTGGCCCCAACAGCCCGAAAAGCATGACGCCCCAACGCTGCGTGATGGACCCTACCAGCGTCTATGGACTTTCTAAATTAGCCGGCGAAGGTTGGTGCGCGTGGTACCACCGCAACCACGGTGTCGATGTTCGCAGCCTGCGCTACCCGGGCCTCATCAGCTGGAAAACGCCGCCCGGAGGCGGCACCACCGACTACGCTGTTGAGATTTTTCACGCCGCGCTTTTAAGCGGCCACTACACCAGTTTTTTAAGCGCCGATACGGCACTGCCCATGATGTACATGCGCGATGCGATTCGCGCTACGCTGGAACTGATGGACGCGCCCGCAGCGTCTGTTCATGAGCGCAGTGCATATAACTTGGCAGGACTGAGCTTCACTCCGGCGCAAATCGCTCAGGCGATTGGTCGCTCTGTGCCAGGTTTCACCATCGACTACGCCCCCGACTTTCGTCAAGCCATCGCTGACAGTTGGCCCCAATCGATAGATGACCAGGCGGCACAAAAAGACTGGGGCTGGAAGGCTGAGTTTGATTTGGATGCCATGGTCAATGACATGCTGACCCACCTGCGCCCGCGCATCGCTCAAGACGCAGAGCGCTTGGCGGCATAAAAGTGTGAAGCTCGCCGATAAGCCGGATTCTGTGCACACCAAGTCTCCCTGGAGTGTGACCACCATTACTCTGGGCCGCTGGTCACCCAACGGCTCGATGCTACCTACCCGCCAACTCCGGGGGCCCCGGTCATGGCGCTGCGGCGAACCGCCGCGCTTTGCGTTGGCCTACTTGGTATTGCTGCGCGTAGAGATTGCCCGTTTCACCCGAACTTAATCGGCTCGTCTCTGTTGCTCTAATCCTCACCTTGGGCTGCGCCCTTACGGGCACCGCTTGGGTGGACAGCTGTTAGCTGCTACGCCGCCCTATGCAGTCCGGACGTTCCTCCAGTGCTCTGTTTCCAGAATTGCACCAGCGGTGGTCTAGCGAGCTTCACCATTGAATTATCGGTGAGAGCCAAATGGAATATCGATATAACCCATCCGTGCGTATTTTGGATTCAAAATAGTCCCACCCTTCCTTTCACACCCTTCTTCACCGGAGACTTCCATGCGCGCTGACACCATATTGCAAACCATCGGTAACACCCCTCATATTCGTATCAACCGCCTCTTTGGTGCGGGACATAACGTGTGGATCAAATCCGAACGCAGCAACCCGGGCGGCTCTATCAAAGACCGCATTGCTTTTGCGATGGTGGAGGCGGCTGAAAAAAGTGGCGTCCTCCAACCCGGCGCCACCATCATTGAGCCCACCTCGGGCAACACCGGCGTGGGCTTGGCGATGGTGGCCGCTGTCAAAGGTTACAAGTTAATTTTGGTGATGCCCGATAGTATGTCGATTGAGCGCAGGCGTTTGATGTTGGCTTACGGTGCGAGTTTTGATTTAACTCCGCGAGAAAAAGGCATGAAAGGTGCGATTGCTCGGGCCCAAGAACTGGCAGATGCCACGCCAGGCGCATGGATTCCCCAGCAGTTTGAAAACCCCGCCAATGTAGAAGTGCATACCCGCACCACGGCGTTAGAAATTTTGACTGACTTTCCGGAAGGCTTGGATGCCATCATCACAGGTGTTGGCACCGGCGGGCACATTTCAGGGGTTGCCCAAGTCCTTAAAGTCCACTGGCCCAAGCTGCAAGTGTTTGCGGTCGAACCCAGCCAAAGCCCAGTGATCAGCGGAGGCGCACCCGCACCCCATCCTATTCAAGGCATTGGCGCTGGCTTTATTCCTAAAAATTTGCATACCCAACTACTGGACGGCGTGATCCAAGTGGAAGCTGAACCCGCGCGTGAAATGGCACGGCGCTGCGCTGCTGAAGAAGGCATGTTGGTTGGAATTTCAAGCGGCGCCACACTGGCTGCGATTGCCCAAAAGCTGCCTGACCTGCCACCAGGGGCCAAGGTATTGGGTTTCAACTACGACACCGGTGAACGCTATTTGTCGATTGAAGGTTTTTTACCCGCTTGATGGCTGGCAGCAGCCATGCGCTCTGCCATATCGTTTGGCATACCAAAAGGCATGGCTCGCTCATACTGCAAAGCGTCTTGCCAATATCTTTCTTGCGCGGCTGAAACCAAGGCCTTGGCAATGCGGTTGCTGCCACGCGAGTTCGCCACAATCTCTTCTCCCAAGCGCAGGACCGCAGCATCTAACGCATCGTCGGCAAGACAGTAATCGACAAGTCCGATATCGGCTGCAGTGCGTGCGTTGATCCGGCGACTGGTGAACATCAACTCCTTTGCACGTGACAAACCTACGCGCCTAGGCAGTCGCACAGACATTCCCCAAATCGGGGCCAAGCCCCACTGGCCATGGGTATCACCCAGTTTTGTTGACTCCGCGGCCATCAAAATATCACAGCCCAATGCCAACTCCAGACCGCCTGTAAAACAGTGACCGTGTAGCCGCGCAATGGTGGGTTGTGGCAAGGCCTCTAAGGCGTCAATCGTTTCGGCCTCAAAGTGTGCACTCGGGGCTGGCGCATGTTCGGCGATAACAGCCAAGTCGTGGCCCGCGCAAAACGCCCGACCAGAACCCTGGAGTACCACGCAGGACACGGATGCATCTTTAGCAATCGCATCCAGATGCGAACGCAAAGCCACGAATACGTCGGGTGTTAAAGCATTGAGCTTATCGGGTCGATTCAGTGACAAAGTTGTAATACCAGCCGCGTCACTACGCAATACCAAGTTCATTGTCATACCATTGCCCTCTTAAAAAATTATCCAATGACCGAACATACGTGCAGATACAGAATATCTGGTCTCAAAAGTGACTTCATCGCATTTTTCGACCCCTACACCCTTTAAGATAAATCCAATGCATTTTTTAAACGATTCAAGATGAGCGAAACCGAGGAGAAAACTCATCGGTACACCGTCGTGATTGTGGGCGCTGGGTTCGCAGGAATCGGCGCGGCCATTACCTTGAAAAAATTGGATATTGACTTCGTTGTTCTAGAAAAGGCCACAGAAATTGGCGGCGTTTGGCGTGACAACAGCTACCCCGATTGCGGCTGTGATGTCCCCTCGGCCTTGTATTCGTATTCCTTTGCACCCAACCCGTTTTGGGATCGCTTGTTTGCCAAACAAAGCCAAATTAAGCAATACACCCATGACACGGCTGATAAGTTTGGAGTCATGCCACACGTTCAGCTTCATACCGAGTTGCTGCAGGCGCAGTGGATAAATGACGAGAAGCACTGGCGGCTTGAAACATCACAAGGCCAATTCACCGCACCATTTGTCATCATGGCTTGCGGGCCAATGCATGTGCCCATTACGCCGCAGATCAAAGGCATGGAGACTTTTACAGGAAGACAATTTCATTCTTCACAGTGGGACCACGCATACGACTTTCAACAGCAACGTGTCGCGGTGATTGGCTCAGGCGCATCAGCCATTCAGTTTTTACCCATGTTGCAAAAAAAAGTGAAGCAACTCACCTTGTTTCAACGCACAGCGCCGTGGGTATTGCCCAAAATGGATGCGCCCATTTCTAAAAACTGGCAAACCCGATTCCAAAAATTCCCGTTGCTGCAAACCCTATTCCGAGGATTGCTGTACCTGCAGTTTGAAATGCTCAACAGCAGCCTCAAATACCCTTTTTTTTTAAAACGGCTGCAAAGCGCAGGCCTTAAAAACATTCGCCGTGGGATCCCAAACCCGCAACTGCGCTCCCAGGTAACGCCCGACTACTCTATCGGCTGCAAACGCATTTTGCAGTCCAACACTTGGTACCGTGCTTTGGCGCAGCCTAACGTTCAGGTGGTCTCCGGTATTGCTGAGATTCAAGGCAACCGCTTGCTGTCTAGCGACGGCAAACATTGCGAAGTGGATGCCATTGTGTTTGCCACAGGCTTTGAAGTGGCTGATCCACCGATTGCAAAACGTATTGTGGGAGCCAGCGGAAAAACCCTGTCGTCTCACTGGGGCGGATCTGCCAGCGCGTATTACGGAACCATGGTGCAAGACTGTCCTAATTTATTTCTCACCTTTGGGCCCAATTTGTATACGTTTTCATCGGCCTTTGTCATCATTGAAGCGCAGCTTCAATTCATTGCCTCCGCGCTCAAGGCAGCGCAAAAGAAGAAACTCCGTACGATCGCTGTGAACCCTTTGCGTTTTACAAAATACAACACGCAAGTCCAAGTCGCACTCAAAGACACCGTCTGGAACAGCGGATGCAGCAGTTACTTTATTGACAAAAATGGGCGCAACAGCACCAATTGGCCTTGGACCACTTTTTATATGCGTTGGAAATTAGCCCGATTTCATTCCCATGAATTTTTAATAGAGACTGCACTATGAGTATTCAAAATATGGCGCTCAATGCGATCTTTCGCGCCGCTCAGACCTCAGCCATGCGATTGGACCCCCAGCAGCGCTTTCTTCGCAATCGCAAATTATTGGCGGTCGATCGCAGCCGGGTTAAAAAATCCATTCAAGTTCGACCCGACCTCCTTGCCGGCGTGAAGGTGGAATGGATTACGCATGAAAGAAATTCCAACCCATCCCATCTCCCCATCTGCGTTTATTTTCACGGTGGCGGTTTTGTTGCAGGCAGCCTAAACAGCCACCGGGACATGGCCGCCATGTTGTGCGACAAAGCCAATGTCACGATGCTTATGGTGGACTACCGTTTGGCACCCGAGCATCGGTTCCCTGCTGGATTAGACGACGCCCTCACGGTCTACCGTGGGCTGTTAGCTCAAGGGATTTCCGCGAGCCGACTGTGCTTAGCTGGCGACAGTGCGGGTGGGAATATCACGCTTGCCACAGCGCAAGCCATTCGTGATACCCAACTTCCTGCGCCTAAAGCCTTGGTGTTATTTTCACCTTGGCTTGATTTGCAAAACAACAGTCCGAGTTGCAGCTCGAATGCACACCATGATGCGATGCTCAACACTCAAATACTCGATGAGTTTGCGCTTTTGTATGCCTCTGACTTGCCGCTGGACCATCCGAGAATGTCTCCGTTGCGGGGTAAGGTGACCGACTTGCCGCCATGCCTCATCATTGCGAGCAAGGTTGAGGTTTTGCGCGATGACGCACGACAACTCTATGAAAAAATTACCACCCAAGGCGGCCGCGCTGAACTGCTGGAGTGGGATAAGCCCCCACATGCTTTTCCAGTGATGGCGCGCTTTCTTCCTGAAGGGCGCGAGGCCTTAAAAGCAACGGCCACTTTCATTCAAAAGCAGATGTCATGAGCAACGTTTTCGTTCGTCGACCCATGGCTTTCTTTGCCTTGTGGTTTTTTTATCTTGGGATGGTCGCCCAAGCTTCAAGCCCCAAAGCTCCGCCAAATTTCGTTGTTTTGGTGGCCGATGACTGGGGCTTTACCGACGTGGGGGCCTATGGCAGTGAAATTTCAACGCCGCATCTAGATGCGCTAGCCAAGCAAGGGGCTAAATTTTCAAATTTTCATACCGCATCCGTTTGCTCGCCCACACGCGCCATGTTGCTGACCGGCGTTGACAACCACCGCAACGGAGTTGGCAATATGCCCGAAACCACGCCGGCAGCCCACGAAGGCAAGCCGGGCTATGAAGGCGTACTCAACGACCGCGCGGTTACCTTGGCCACCTTACTAAAAGACCGGGGTTACCACACCTACATCACTGGCAAATGGCATTTAGGAAAAACACCTGCGACCTTGCCAGGCAAACGTGGCTTTGAGCGCTCCTTTATTCAAGCCGATAGCGGCTCAGACAATTGGGAAAACCGCACCTACATGATGCTTTACGACAAAGCCTATTGGTTTGAGCAAGACAAAGAAGTTCAGTTACCCAAAGACTTTTACTCATCCACTTTGTTTGTAGACAAAGCCATTGACTTCATCGACGCGGGTCGGGCCGACGGAAAACCTTTTTTTACCTATATTGGTTTTCAAGCCAACCACATTCCCCTGCAAGCACCCAAGGCGCTCGTAGATAAATACAAAGGCCGCTATGACGCGGGTTGGGCGGTGTTGCGACAGGAACGTCATGCCCGTGCTGCCGCATTGGGCCTCATCCCCAAAGGCAGCCCGATGGTGAGCTTGGCCAGTACCTTGGACTGGAATACGCTAAGCGCAAATGAGAAACGCGAGCATGCGAAACACATGGAGGTTTATGCCGCGATGGCCGAAGCCATGGACCATGAAATCGGCCGCTTGGTGTCTCACCTCAAAGCCCGTGGTCAATTTGACAACACCGTTTTTGTATTTTTATCAGACAACGGCTCTGACCCCGCCGACCCTTTGAATATCGCTGCATCCCGAGCCTACGTTCGCATGAATTACGACACCCAAGCGCAAGCGCTTGGCGGTAAAGGTACTTTCGCAGCCAACGGGCCAAGCTGGGCCAGCGCCACGGTGTCGCCTCTGCAAGGGTACAAATATTTCGCTGGCGAAGGCGGCCTGCGCGTGCCCTTAGTCATCAGCGGCATTCCCGGAATGACCAAAGACCATCTGTCTTTGGCATTCACCCACGTCACCGACATTGTCCCAACCTTGCTTGAGGCCGTTGGCTTCCCTAACCACCAAGGCAACTACCAAGGCAAAGCAGTCGAACCCCTAATCGGGCGTAGCATGCTTCCGATGCTCTTGGGTCAAGTTAAAACCGTTCACTCGGCAGATCAACCCATTGGGTATGAATTGGCAGGCTCCGCCGCTTTATTCAAAGGTGACTACAAACTGGTAAAAAACATCGCGCCTTTGGGCGATGGGCAATGGCGCTTGTATCACCTGCTCTCCGATCCGGGCGAAGTACGCGATATCGCAGCCACCGAGCCCGAACGCTTCAAAACGATGCTTGCGGATTACGAAGCCTACGCCCAAGCCAACGGTGTTTTACCTATCCCCAAAGATTTTGATCTTCAAAAAAATGGGCTTCGGTTTGGTATTCAGCACTTTCTCATTCCCAAACTTCAAACGATTGCGCCATGGGTTGCTTTGGTGCTGGTCGTGTTAATTGTTGGATGGGTCCAAATAAGACGCCGCGCCAGACGCAAACCTTCAACATAGGTAAGGGAGCGGAGATTCCAGTGAACATGTAACTCAACGTATCATCCCGGAGTTGCTTGATAACTACGAGCCCTCCATGTTGCGCATCACTGAACTCAAACTCCCGCTCACCGCCTTGCCCCTTGACGTTCGTCGCGCGTCCGATGCGCCAAGCGAAACCGACAAAGACCGCGAACCGTTGGCCCATCCGGTTGCTGCGCTGACTGCGCTTGCATGCCACGCGCTTGGAATTGCCCCCGAGGCTATCCATAGTCTGCGCGTTTTCAAACGCAGTTTTGATGCGCGTAAGGCGGAAATATTGGCGGTGTTTATTGTCGATATCCGACTGGATGCCTCAATGGAAGCGCAGTTGCTTACCCGCTTTGCGAATCATCCGCATATCGGCCCGACCCCCGACATGACTTACACCTTGGTAGCACAGGCCTCCACACAGCACCTGCCTCGCCCTGTCGTTGTGGGCTTTGGACCGTGTGGTATTTTTGCGGCTCTTCTGTTGGCGCAAATGGGCTTCAAACCGATTGTTCTGGAGCGCGGTCCGTCGGTGCGACAGCGCACCAAAGACACTTGGGATTTATGGCGCAAGAGCACCTTGCATCCAGAGAGCAATGTGCAGTTTGGCGAAGGCGGCGCAGGGACTTTTTCAGACGGCAAGCTGTGGAGCCAAATCAAAGACCCGCGCTATTTGGGCCGCAAGGTCATGAATGAGTTGGTTAACGCCGGCGCGCCTGCTGATATTTTGGTTGAGGCCCATCCCCACATCGGAACCTTTAAATTGGTGAAGGTCGTAGAAAACCTGCGGGCTCAGATCATTGCACTCGGAGGTGAGGTGCGTTTTGGTCAACGCGTGATTGATCTTGACCTGACTGAGGCCCATGGCGGCTTGGTCATGCGCGGGCTCAAAGTGCTGGATTTAGAAAGCGGAAAAACCCATACGCTAGAGGCTAGCCATGTCGTGATAGCGCTGGGACACAGTGCCCGCGATACCTTTGCCATGTTGTACCGCCGCGGTGTGGCGATGCAAGCCAAGCCCTTCTCTGTGGGCTTTCGCATTGAACATCCCCAAAGCATCATCGACCGCGCCCGCTGGGGCCGCCACGCGGGTCACCCGCTCTTAGGTGCTGCCGACTACAAGCTGGTTCACCACGCACACAACGGTCGCGGTGTGTACAGCTTTTGCATGTGCCCGGGCGGCACCGTGGTTGCAGCAACCAGCGAAGCCGAGCGTGTGGTGACCAA
>SXSX01000094.1 GCA_005793295.1 Burkholderiales bacterium
AAGCGCTGTTTGACAGCACGCAAGCGATTGCGACGGATACTGCTGAATACCGCAACTTCATGATATGTCTCCTCAATTGTTAAAAACCCCGACCAACAAAGGCATATACGACTCTAGGGGAAATTGAGCCGATCCTTACCAAGCTTTCACTCATCCTTTGCTGAGGATGAGTGAAAGCAAAGCCATAGAAATAACAAAACTAAACCAAATAGAAGGGTCTTCTCCCAAATTGAACCATTGGGCAAAACGCCCGCTCATGCCGACATAAGCCAAGTTCACATACGCCGCACTAAGTAAACCTATAAACAAACGATCGCCCCGGGTAGTTTCAATCGGCAAAAATCCTTTGCGAAGAACAGTTGGCGACTTAATTTCCCACGCGGTCATCCCCGCCAGCATGAGGCCAATGCAACAAAAGAAAACCGTTACCGGCGTTGTCCACGCCATCCACTCAAACATAAGCAACTCCCCGTTAAACACGACCCATCGCAAACCCTTTAGCGATGTAGTTACGAACAAACCAAATCACAATGGCACCTGGAACAATGGTCAGAACCCCAGCCGCCGCTAAAGTGGCCCAATCCATCCCGGCAGCAGAAACCGTGCGCGTCATGGTGGCCGCAATGGGTTTAGCATTCACGCTTGTAAGCGTTCGCGCCAACAGCAATTCAACCCAGCTGAACATGAAGCAGAAAAATGCTGCCACGCCCACCCCCGCTTTAATCAAAGGAATGAAGATACGGATGAAAAAACGGGGAAAGGTGTATCCATCGATGTAGGCCGTTTCATCGATCTCGCGTGGGATACCGCTCATAAAACCTTCCAAAATCCACACCGCCAATGGCACGTTAAACAAAAGGTGCGCTAGTGCCACCGCAATATGCGTATCCATCAACCCGACCGATGTGTAAAGCTGAAAGAATGGCAGCAAAAACACCGCAGGCGGCGTCATACGGTTGGTCAATAGCCAAAAAAATACATGTTTATCACCCAGAAAGCTGTAGCGCGAAAACGCATAGGCCGCTGGCAACGCCACGCATAGCGAGATCACCGTGTTGATACCCACGTAAATCAAACTGTTGATGTAACCCGAATACCAAGCAACATCGCTAAGGATGGTTTTGTAGTTATCCCAGGTAAAGTGGTTGGGAAGCAAACTAAATCCAGCGACGATTTCATTGTTGGTCTTGAAAGACATGTTGATCATCCAGTAGATGGGCAACAACGCAAACACCACATACGCCAGCATGAATAGCGAGCGTTTTTGAAATTTTGGTTTATGCATGGCCCACCTCCTTGGTCTGGGTTCCCACGCGCTGCATCCAGTTGTACAAAATGAAACACATGAGCAAGATGATCAAGAAGTAAATCAAGGAAAACGCCGCCGCGGGGCCGAGGTCAAATTGACCCACCGCCTTTTGCGTCAGGAACTGCGATAAAAAGGTCGTGGAGTTTCCTGGCCCGCCACCCGTCAGCACGAAGGGTTCGGTGTAAATCATGAAACTATCCATAAAGCGTAGTAATACTGCAATCATCAGTACGCCCCGCATTTTTGGCAGCTGCACATAGCGAAACACATCGAGCTTGCTCGCGCCATCAATGCTTGCGGCTTGGTAGTACGCATCAGGTATAGACCGTAACCCTGCGTAGCCCAACAACGCCACCAGCGGCGTCCAGTGCCAAACATCCATCAACAAAACCGTAAGCCATGCGTGCAATGCGTTACCGGTGTAGCTGTATTCAATCCCCATGCCTTGCAATGCGGCGCCCATCAGACCAATATCGGTGCGCCCAAAAATTTGCCAGATGGTTCCCACCACATTCCAAGGAATCAGCAAAGACAGCGAAACGACAACCAGGGCAAGAGAAGACTTCCATCCTTGGGATGGCATCGACAAGGCCAACAAAATTCCCAACGGAATTTCTAACGCTAAAACCGCAAACGAAAATTTAAGCTGCCTCCATAGCGCTCCATGCAATTCCTCGTCACGCATGATGGCGGCAAACCATTCTGTGCCTACAAAAACTCTGCGCTCAGGAGAAATGATGTCTTGTACCGAGTAATTGACCACCGTCATCAAGGGCAAGATCGCCGAAAAAGCGACACACACCAACACCGGAAGAATCAAAAACCAGGCTTTTTGGTTCACGGGCTTGTTGCTGGCGCTCATTGAACAATTTCCTCATTTTTATAGAAGCAGGTTTTGTCTCCCATCACCTGAAGCCACACCTGTTCACCGACTGAAAAGGGGACGGCCGTACTTTGCAATCGCACTTTGAACGCATGGCCTGAAATCGTCGCACTGACAATGAGATGGGTACCGACGTCTCGGATTTGACTCACTGTCATCGGCAAAGCTCCGGGCGTTTGTGGCGCCACAAGCTGGACATATTCCGGGCGTATTCCTAAAGTAATGTCGCCCGCCGGCAATGGGAGTCCTGCAAAAGGAAGCCCTACATTCAAGCCACAAAGATGTACGCCGCTGTCATCCACCTGCCCTGGTAAGAAGTTCATTCCGGGTGAGCCAATGAAGTGGCCTACAAAAGTGTGGCTTGGCCGCTCAAACAAATCAGCCGCAGCACCCATTTGTACCGCTCGCCCACGCGTCATTACCACCACTTGCTGCGCGAAGGTCAATGCCTCCACTTGGTCGTGGGTGACGTAAATCAAAGTGAGTTTGAGCTCCCGGTGAATTTGTTTGAGTTTGCGGCGCAACTGCCATTTCAGATGCGGATCAATCACGGTCAAGGGTTCATCGAATAAAACCGCGGACACATCGGGGCGAACCAGCCCACGCCCCAAGGATATTTTTTGTTTCTCGTCGGCAGAAAGTCCTGAAGCTCGCTGGTTGAGCTGTCCGCTCATTTCTAGCATCTCTGCGATTTCTCCGACCCGTTTTTTGATTTGGTCAGGCGCGACCTTGCGATTTCTTAAAGGAAAACCCAAATTTTCGGCAACTGTCATGGTGTCGTAGATGACCGGAAACTGAAACACTTGGGCAATATTGCGTTGCTGTGGCGTATCGGATGTCACGTCGTTGCCATCAAAGCGAACTTTTCCTTGCGAAGGCATAAGCAGCCCCGACATGATGTTAAGCATGGTGGTTTTTCCACATCCCGACGGACCGAGCAATGCGTAGGCTCCGCCATCCTCAAACGTCATTTTCAGCGGCAAAAGCGCGTAGTCCGAGTCCGTCTGGGGATTAGGGCGGTAGGCGTGCGCCAGATCAAGTTCTATGCGGGCCATCTCAACGCACTCCTTCGCGACCAGGAGAGAGTAGCAGCATCTCGCTCGCATCAAACACATACAACTGGCGCGGATGAAAGTAAGCCGTCACATGGGTTCCGAGCTCAAAGTAATGCACCCCGGTGAGTTGCGCCACCATGCCGCCCAAGGGCGTATCCAAATGAACAAAAGTATCGGAGCCCGATATTTCTGCCAGCTCAACCGAGCCTATTACGGCAATATCACCTTCTTGGGGCTTGACCCGCAAGGCGCTAGACCGAATTCCCACTGTCAACGCGGTGTCCTCTTGCGCTGGCAAATCGAGCGCGGCAAAAAATACGGGTGAAAGTTGGACGCCGCCGGTGACCGCTTTGGCTGGCAATAAATTCATAGGCGGGTCGCTAAAAGCCTTGGCTACGCGAACCGAACTCGGCTGATGAAATACTTCGGCCGTGGGGCCGTATTGCAACAATTTGCCTGCATCCATGACCGCCGTATAGCCACCCAGTAAAAGCGCCTCGCCAGGTTCAGTGGTGGCGTACACCACCGTCGAATTTCCCAACGCAAAGAGCGCCGTCAATTCATCACGTAACTCTTCTCTTAATTTGTAATCTAAATTTACCAACGGTTCGTCGAGCAACATCAAGGGCGCACCTTTTGCCAACGCCCGGGCGAGGGCCACCCGTTGTTGCTGACCACCCGAAAGTTCGGCAGGCAAGCGGTTTAAGAACATATCTATATGCAGTTTTTCAGCCAACTCCGTGACGCGCTGCTTGTAATCGGGCTCGCCTCGCAGCTTTAATGGAGAGGCAATATTGTCAAAAACCGTCATCGATGGGTAGTTGATAAATTGCTGGTAGACCATCGACACATTGCGTTCCCGCACAGGAACGCCAGCCACATTCACACCGTCAATCAGTACTTGGCCTGTACTGGGAACATCCAAGCCCGCCATGATCCGCATCAGACTGGTTTTGCCTGCCTGCGTCGCGCCCAGCAGAACCGTGACCGCGCCAGGGCGCAGCTCCATATCTAAGGGATAAAGCCAGGGTTGTGCCCCTACTTTTTTACTGATCCCTGCAAGTTTTAACTCCATCACTTCGCCTTGGTTAGCTGCACCTCTACTGTGCAAATATGTTCGCTTGTGAGAATTATTGTTCGTAATTATTCTTTTTATCTAAGTATTTACCCTAAAAATATTCCTTTCTTTTCGATTTACAGTTAGGTAAGGCCTTTAATCCAACAGAGAACCGCTGCTCCATGAACCCGAATCCCCGCCAAATGACCCTCCTGAGCGTGGTGCAAGCCCAAGGCTCTGTCACTGTGGAGGTGTTAGCAGACAAGCTCGGCGTCACCCTGCAAACGGTTCGCCGCGATGTGCAGCGCTTGGCCGATGAAGGGCTTCTTACACGATTCCATGGTGGGGTCCGCGTCCCCAGTTCAACAGTCGAAAACATTGCTTACCGGCAACGCGAGATCTTGAATGCGGTTGGCAAAGCCCGGATAGCAAAAGCGGTTGCGGCGGCTGTTCCCAACGGCTGCTCATTGATACTCAACATTGGAACGACCACCGAGGCCATTGCGCGGGAACTGTTGCAGCACACCGGCTTACGGGTGATTACGAATAATTTGAATGTGGCTGCGACTTTGAGCGCCAACCCCAACGCAGAAGTGATTGTGGTCGGTGGCGTAGTGCGCGGGCGCGATCAAGGCATTGTGGGGGAGGCCGCCGTTGACTTTATTCGCCAGTTCAAGGTGGATATTGGGCTGATTGGGATTTCTGCGATTGAGGCCGATGGCTCACTCCGCGATTTTGACTACCGAGAAGTCAAAGTGTCGCAAACGATTATTTCGCATGCCCGCGAAGTCTGGGTTGCCGCCGACAGCAGCAAGTTCAAACGCCCCGCCATGGTCGAAGTGGCACAACTCTCTCAAATTGACCGCTTATTTTCCGACGCCCTTCCGCCCGAGCCCTTTATGGATTTGCTCGATGAGGCACAAGTGCGTTTTGAGTTGGCCGCGCCTTAGGCGTATTCTTCGCACTCTCAAAGCTGTTTTTCAATGCTATGACTTATTTACTCGCTCTTGACCAAGGGACTTCTAGCTCGCGCAGTATTGTGTTCGACGCGCAAGGGGTGATTGTTGCCATTGCTCAACGGGAGATTACGCAGATTTATCCGCTCCCGAGCTGGGTAGAACACGATCCGCTTGAAATTTGGAATACCCAACTCGCCACCGCCCGTGAAGTGTTACTCAAGGCGGGCATTACGGCGCAGCAAGTTCACGCCATTGGTATCACCAACCAACGCGAAACCACCGTGGTGTGGGACCGTGCTACTGGACAACCCATTTACAACGCCATTGTTTGGCAAGACCGCCGCGCCGAACCCAGTTGTGCCGCCCTGCGCGAGCAAGGACTCGCGCCCACCATTCGCCAAAAAACGGGGCTCTTGGTGGACGCATACTTTTCAGGAACCAAACTGCAGTGGATTTTGGATAACGTGGCCGGCGCACGCGCCAAAGCAGAGCGCGGCGAACTCGCGTTTGGTACGGTGGATAGCTGGCTGTTATGGCAACTCACCGGTGGCGCAGTCCACGCCACCGATGTCAGTAACGCCGCAAGAACCATGCTTTTTAACGTTCACACCAACCAGTGGGACCCCGAACTCCTTGAAGCACTTCATATTCCAAGCGCCCTCATGCCAAGCGTGAAGTCGTCGTCGGCTGCGTTTGGAGA
>SXSX01000008.1 GCA_005793295.1 Burkholderiales bacterium
CGCAAACCTCCCAAAAAGAGGTAACGGTAAGCCTTCGCGGCAAATGCGCGTTTCAAATCGTCGGAATCAAAAATCGGCTTACAGGGCACGTGTAGCCTACGTTTGCGGACATCAAGCATGAAATTTACCGGACACTAGTGGTCTTTCTTATGAAACGGATCAAAAATTTTACTGGGGTTGGTGATGCTGTCAATGACCTTGAAAGTGTGGTGATTTTTTCTCAACAAACGCTATGGCCGCTTCTTTATGGTCTTCGGTTTCAAAAGTTCGAATCATATGTAACGCCTCTAAGTCAAGAACCTCTGATAAAGAGCCTCGTAAGCCCGCATTGAGGTTGCGTTTCATGTAGCCAATAGCCAAGGTGGGGAGGGCTGCCAGCTCAAGAGCCCATGCGTGGGCCGCTTGGGCCAGTTGATCGTTTGGAACGGACCGGTTTACCAGTCCAATACGCGCCGCTTGCGCACCCAATACAACTTCGCCTGTGAAGTACATCTCGCGGGCTTTGGCGGCCCCGACTAAATAATTTAAAAAATAACTGCCACCAAAATCACCTGAGAGTCCAATTTTGGAGAAGGCTGTGGTGAGTTTGGCGTCGTCTGCAGCTATCCGCATATCGCAGGCCAAAGCCAATGACAGACCGGCACCCGCCGCAGGGCCAGAAATAACAGCTAATGTGGGTTTGGGCATTTCATGCAGCCACCGGCTGACTTCCATGCTCGCTCGCAGGAGGTTCACGTTTTGCTCGAAAGGCAATGAATTCGCCGAGCCTGGCTCTTTATTCACAAAGCCTTTAACATCCCCCCCGGCACAAAAGGCCCCGCCTGCGCCTGTCAAGACGACCAATCGAACCGAAGGGTCGTTGGCAAGCCGAGGCATGGTTTCGGACAGACCTTTCATTACTTCTGTGGTCATGGAGTTTCGAGATTGGGGGCGGTTGATGGTGAGGGTTGCAATGCCATCATGAAAAGTTTCAAGTAACTCAGAGCTCATAAGAATCTTTCTGTTTTAAGTCTATGTAGTTTCTTCAAAGCCCACATAGCGCACAAAGGTAGCGTTGTCAGCGCGAACCGATTTCACGCTGTTGGCGACAAAACTCTCATCGGGACACCCAAGGGCAATACAGATCATGATGTTCTGGTCTTCTGGGATTCCGGCGTGTTCGCGCACTACGCTGGATTGCATGATGCCTTGTCCGTTGATCACGCATCCTAAACCCTGTTCCCATGCCGCCAATACGATGGCGTGCGAAAAAGCACCCAAATCAAACTGGCTGATAGCGGCCGGCTCAAGGTACTTGTCGTAGGATAAGACCAAGGACACGGGCGCGTCAAATTGGCGAAAACCGCGCATCACCCAATCCGTTCGGCGCTCTTTGTCATCGCGCTCGATGCCCATGGCTTCAAAGAGTTGGACGGCTACATCAATTTGACGTTTGCGGTGAACCCCTTCATAGGACTCCTTCATCGGGAAGTCTCTTTTGGGAGGAATTCCAGCCACCATGTTGTCGGTATTCCCTTTGCGAATGCGTTCCAGAGGTTCGCCGGTAACCACATGCACATGCCAGGGTTGGGTATTCATAGACGAGGGCGCCCATTTGGCGACTTCGATGATGGCTTCTATGACTTCGCGGGGTACGGGTTTATTTTGGTAACCGCGCACGCTTTTTCGCGCTTTGATGAGTTGGTTGAATTGCATTTTTCAATCCTATCACTCGACTTTTACCCCGAGAGTCACCTAAAGCAACACTTAGGAGTGAACGTAAACCCTAGGGTAATCTTCTCGATTTTCTAAAATTGATTCCATACAATGCGATCATTAAAAGAGATGATGAAACTTTAGGAGACGATTGATGACAGCTGTGCAAGTTCAAAACGCGTTGGTACTCATGCTCTTGTTGGGGTTTGGGGTGATGGAATACGCAAGCCGGCGTTACAAAACAACCGTAACCGCCAATAGCAACGACACCAAGCTAGAGCTGTTGATGTTCTTGAGTCTTGTAGCTATTACCCAACCGCTTGCTATTTTACTTAGCGGCAAGTTGGGATTAGCGCTCTTTCCTGAACTGAAAGATTCACTTGCGCACCTTCCTTGGTATGCAATGGTCGGAATCTTGTTGGTCGGTGATGATTTGACCCAATACCTCTGGCACCGAGCCTCGCATTCGCCTTTGTTGTGGCCGCTCCACCGGGCCCATCACTCGGCACAGTACATGAGCATTCGCGTGACATTCCGCAATAACTTCTTCTATTACATGATGATGCCGGGCCTTTGGATTGCTGGCGCTTTGTTGTACTTGGGTTTTGGCGGCATGATTTACGCTTTGTATGTCGTGGCAAAACTTGCGATTATTTTGGGAGCCCACTGTGCTTGGCGTTGGGACGAACCCTTGTACAAAATACCGGCAATGCGTCCTGTGATGTGGGTCTTGGAGCGAACCATTTCAACACCAGCGACCCATTGGGCGCATCACGCAATCACCAACGACGACGGCATCGGCCACTACAAAGGTAACTTTGGCAATATGTTGTTTATTTGGGATTTGATTTTTGGATCGGCCTTAATCACCCGCAAGTTCCCTGAAAAAGTGGGTCTGGTAGATGACCATTTATTTGGTCAAGAGCGTTGGTATCACCAAATGTTTTACCCCTTTTCGCAATCCAAGCGCGAGCACAGTGCGCTTAAATTTGGGGGTAGCGCCTACGTAGCGCCATCCAAAGAAGCGTCTTAACCGCAATTTAGCATTTGCACCCATGGGGCAAATGCTTCGAACACCCGCAGGGGCTGGCCATGACGCCAAAACACGGAGCTTCTGCCCCAACGCGGCATTGGGTTCTCAGTGGGGTTTGAATGGAACTGGGCCCAAGCTTTGCGCATTTTTCTCTCAACTTCACCATGACGAGCTAAGGCATGTGCCTGAAGCGGACTGCGCAATACGGCGCTGTCTTGAAACAACAATTCTGCTAAGGGCCGAGTTCCTAAATTTGTCATCGCCTTCCAAGGACCTTGAATCGCGCTGTGTAGCGTTGCGCTGCGAGCCCACACAATGGGTCGGCCGTTGAGCAGCAAAAAAACTTCCCGCGTATGGGCGTTGCTTTGTCCTAGGTCGAATTTTTCATCAGACCACAGACGTTGGCTGCCCTGGTACAAAATCTTGATAGTGACCTGACCATGCTGACGCAAGCGTTCCGTGAGCGAACCGGGGGCGAAAAGCCAATGGCGAAGGGATGCAGATATCGGCTTATGTTGGCGCAGCAAGTTCATCACCCAAGAATAGCGCAAACCGCCAGCCAAATAGTTGACTTGGGTCGATCACAATAGCGGCACTTTTTTTATTTTTGTTTTTTTCATGTCTGCGCCTTGCTCCAACCCCGTGCCTCAGTCCCAAAATCCCACCGTTTCCGCATTGGCTCTGACCCTGCCGGTCGCAATGGGGTATATCCCTTTGGGTACTGTGTTTGGGTTTTTGTTTGTTCAAGCGGGCGGCGCGTGGTGGCTGGCAGTGGCTGCAAGTGTTTTTGTTTTCGCAGGCGCTGCGCAGTACATGATGATTCCTATGCTGGCCGCTGGTATGTCGGTGGGATCGATTGCCTTAGCAACAGCTGTTGTCAATATGCGCCATGTATTTTATGGCCTGTCTTTGCTCAACAGGATGCCACAAGACCCATTCCTTAAGTGGTACTTGATCTTTGGGTTGACCGATGAGACCTATTCCTTGGTCACTACGATGCCGCAAGACTGCGAGCCTAAAAAAATGGTTTGGGTCGCATTGATTAATCAAGGGTGGTGGGTACTCGGAACCTTGATGGGCGCCCTCATTGGAGCTCAGGCCGCTTCGGGTTTAGAAGGGCTCGATTTTGCATTGGTCGCTTTGTTTTGCGTATTGGCGGTAGAGCAGTGGCGATCGCGAAAAAGCTCTGCGCCTTTGTGGGTTGCCTTGGCATCCTACGCAGTGGCGCATCTCTTGTTACCCAGCCATGCCATGGTTGTCTCTATCGGCCTGAGTGTTTCTGCCGCCGTCTTTCTGCAGCGAAAAAATTTAAAATATAAAGGAGACGCTTCGTGATTGACAGCATGTACAGCCTTGGCGCGATTGCAGCGATGGGCGTGGTGACTTTCGCATTGCGGGCAATCCCTTTTGTAGCAAGCCAGTGGCTAAAAAAGCATCCTATGGTTCAAAGGCTAGGACAATTTTTGCCGCTTGCCATCATGACTTTGCTGCTTATTCATTCGGCACTGGGCAGCATCAAAGAAAACCCTGCAGGCCCTTGGGCAGAATTATGGGCGGTTGCTTTGGTGGGAGTGCTGCAGTGGCGGTACAAAAATGCGCTGCTGAGTATTTTGATTGGCACAGGCGTCTATGTACTCCTGCGTAATTGTTAGGGTTAAAAAATTACGACGCTTGCGGCGGGATAACCTCATTGCTTAACCAACGCCGCAGAGGGTTCAGGTTTGAAACCAGCAAGCAGGCCAAGAGGATGAGTACGCCACCAAGTGCCATGGCAAACCCAACGGGTTCGCCAAGCAGGACGACCGCCCAAAACACGCCAAACCCCGTACTCAAAAAATTGGCGCTCATAGAGGCCATGGGTGGGATGTGTCGAATGATGCGGATAAACAACCAATAGGCAAAACCAGAGGTTGCCACTCCTAAAACAAAAACAGCGCCCAGCGCTTGCAGGCTAAAGTGGGCCTTAGGTAGGTCATAAAGCGCACCCGGCAGCATCAGGACCACTGCCGCGGCATGCATCCCTGCAGTAATACTCAAAGGTTGCATGCGCGTTGTGGCACGCTTGATAAAGGGTGTAGCAATTCCAGAGATCGCAGCAGCCAACATCGCAACCAGTGCAGAAAAAATAAGCGCAGGCGTGGGCTCAACAGGTCCTAAACGCACGACCAAAGCCGCTCCAATAAGGCCCACAAAACACCCTGCGAGTTTGCCGCGCGTGAGGCTTTCTTCCTTGAGTAAGGCGGACGCAAATGCGCCAAACAATACTGCGGTGACTGACAGCAAAGCGGCGTATCCTGCTGGAAGCGTTAAAGCGGCCCATGAATACAAAACATGGGGACCTGCAACTCCTAAAAAACCAAGGAGCAAGAGTTCTTTCCAGTGCGTAAAAGGCCAGGGGTGTTTAAGCGCACGCATGATGACTGCCAAGACGACGGTTGCCAATGCCATACGCAAGCCCGACGATAAGTTGGGCCCGAGTTGGGGCGCTGCAATTCGGGTCAAAATAAACGAGGCGCCCCACAAAGAGGAAAGCAGTACGAGTTGAAAAAAGTATTTTCTTTGCACTGGCTAAGGACTCAGTCTTGCTCGCGCAGGTTTTGCAAAGCAGCTTCAATACGCTCAGGGCTTGCGTTTAGTGGGTTTATAGGCGAGCCTAATGCGCTTATGCCTTCTGCTTTGAGTTGCGCAATAGCCAGGCCGGCTAATTTGGGGCTTTCAAAGCCTAGGCTTTGGATTAAAAGCTCACCTTTGGTATCGACGAATTTAAAGTAGAAGAACCCATCTTTTTCGCGGTACTGCTTAAAGAGGGCGCCGGTTGTTTTGTTGGATTTTTTGACTCCGATTTGGCTCTCAGACGCTAAATTTCGAAGACCGACCGCTTGGCGCAGCGTCGCCATGAAAGGTGTCGCTACCGAACGGGCTTTGATGGCGCCATGTTCCAATATGGATTGCACCTCTTTTGGGTTTTCCATCAAAAATTGGTAACGCTCACGCATGGGTGCAATTTCTTGGTCAATGCGCTCGAAGAGCTTTTCTTTGGCTTCTCCCCATCCTATGCCCTGTGCGAAAAGCTTGGCCATGGTGGCCGTTTCTTCAGGGCTGGCGAAGGCCTGGTAAATTTGAAACAGGGCAGACCCCTCGGTGTCTTTGGCTACGCCGGGAGCGAGAGAATCGGTTTTGATGCCTGCGATAAGCTTCTTAAGTTGTTCCCGCGGAGCAAACAAGGGAATGGTGTTGTCGTAGCTTTTACTCATCTTGCGCCCATCGAGTCCTGGCAGAGTCGCAACCGATTCTTCAATGGCGGCCAATGGGGGAACAAAGTGTTCGCCATAGCGGTGGTTGAAACTGTGGGCCATATCGCGGGCCATTTCAATGTGCTGAATTTGGTCGCGTCCCACGGGAACGTGGTGGGCGTTAAACATCAAAATGTCTGCGCCCATGAGAACGGGGTACATGAAAAGCCCGGCGGTGACATCTGCGTCAGGTTCAAGGCCCGCTTGGGTGTTTTTATCGACCGAGGCTTTGTAGGCATGGGCCCGGTTTAGTATCCCCTTACCGGTGACGCAGGTGAGAAACCACGTGAGTTCAGGAATTTCAGGAACATCGGATTGTCGGTAAAAGGTCACGCGTTCAGGGTTGAGTCCTGCGGCTAACCAGCTGGCTGCGATCTCGAGCGTAGACCGTTGAATCCGGGAGGGCTCATCAATTTTGATGAGTGCGTGATAGTCAGCAAGGAAGTAAAAACTTTCAACGCCGTCGCGCAAGCTGGCTTGAACCGAGGGGCGGATAGAGCCAACGTAATTGCCCAAGTGGGGCGTGCCTGAAGTGGTGATTCCGGTTAAATAGCGAACAGTGCTCATAGCGCAATTAGGGTTTCAAAAAAATTACTGCAACAAGGTTTGCAGAGGGAAAAGTAAAACATCCAACACCGCAAAGGTCACGCCCATCAAAGGCAGCATCCAAAAAGTATTGATTATTTTCGTCACAACCAGAGCCATGACGATATAAAAACCCCAAGGCTCAATGCGCGAGACCGCGACGGCTTGGCGGTAGGGCAGCAGCCCGACGAGGATGCGTCCGCCATCTAAAGGAGGAATAGGAAAGAGATTGAAAACGCACATCACCACGTTGACCAAAACCCCACCTTGGCACATTTTGATTAAGAAAGGCTCGCTGACGTCAGCGCCCTTCAATACAAAAAGGAACGCGCCCCAGACCAAGGCCTGAACAAAGTTGATACCAGGACCCGCCAGCGCGACCCACACCATGTCGCGCTTGGGGTGACGCAATTGGCCAAAATTAACGGGAACCGGCTTGGCGTAGCCAAAGAGAAATGCACCAGAGGTTGCGAAGTACAACATCAAGGGCAGCAAAATCGTTCCCATCGGATCGATGTGCTTCATGGGGTTGAGAGTCACCCGCCCCATCATCCAAGCCGTGTTGTCACCAAAGTAACGCGCTGCGTAACCATGGGCTGCTTCATGCAAGGTGATAGAAAAAATCACCGGCAGCGCGTAAAGCGTGACGGTTTGAATCAGATGGGCAAAGTCCATAAGGCGGCAGTGTTGTTTTACAAACCAAAACGGGCAGTATCGCCTGCGCCTTGGCGAAGCAGTTCGGGCTCTCCGCTGGTGAGGTCAATGACGGTGGTGGGCTCGAGCGTACAGGCCCCTGCGTCAATGATGCCAGCGAGCTGGTGTTCAAATCGTTCGCGAATCGTATGGGCGTCGTTCAAGGCATCGGTTTCACCGGGCGGGATCAGTGTGGTTGCCAACAAGGGTGCCCCGTGAAGGGAGAGTAGGTCTTGCAAAGTGGTGTGGTCAGGAACCCGCAGCCCAATGGTTTTGCGAGACGGGTGGCTCAGTCGGCGTGGAACTTCTTTGCTTGCTTCAAGAATAAAAGTGTAGGGCCCAGGTGTCGCAGACTTGATCATCCGAAATTGGCTGTTATCAACACGCGCATAGTTGGCGAGTTCACTCAGGTCGCGGCACAGCAGGGTCAAGTGGTGTTTGTCATCAACCCCGCGAATACGGCGCAGGTTGTCGGCTGCTGCTTTATCGTCCAAGTGGCAAACCAGCGCGTAACTTGAATCGGTGGGTACGGCTAAAACGCCGCCTTTTTCTAATAAAGCGACGGCTTGCTTTAACAAGCGCGGGTGCGGGTTGTCTGGGTGAACTTCAAAAAATTGGGCCATGCCGTTGGTTTGGGTTCGTTGTCTTCGCTTACTGAATACGCGAGGACAAAACTTCCCAAACAGGGGTAAGGTTCCCAGGCAAATAAGGCAATGTTCCGAGTTCGGTGTGGCTCTCTGCTGGGCTGTGAAAGTCACTTCCGCGAGACGCGGCTAGGCCATATTCTTTGGCGACATCAGCGTAGATTACATATTCGGCGGTGGTGTGGCTGCCGGTAACCACTTCCACACCTTCGCCGCCGTGGCCTTTGAATTCGGTAAAGAGTGCAAACTCTTCGTTGGCTGTAAATCCGTAGCGCGCTGGATGTGCAACGATCGCCATTCCGCCTGCGCCTGTGATCCACTGAACCGCATCTTTGAGCTGGGCCCAACGGTGTTCTACAAAGCCAGGTTTGCCTTCGGTGAGGTATTTGCGAAAGACTTCATTGGTTTCTTTACATACTCCGGCTTCGACCAAGTGGCGGGCAAAGTGGGTGCGTGAGATCAATTCGTGATTGCCAGCAAATTTCAAAGCCCCTTCATACGCGCCATAAATTCCGACCCGGGCTAAGTCTTGCGCCATTTCCTTGGCCCGTTGGCCTCGGCCTCCCCGTGTTTGCAGTAAACCTTGGCGAATCGTTGCGTCATCAGCGTCAAAACCGAGACCAACGATGTGGACGGTTTTGTTAAGAAAGGTCACGGAAATTTCAACCCCAGTGAGGTAGCGCATGCCGTGCGATTTTGCAGCAGCAGCGGCCCGCGCTTGTCCGCCAATCTCGTCATGGTCGGTGAGAGACCACAACTCCACGCCATGGGTATGGGCCCGCTCGGCAAGCGCTTCAGGGGTGAGTGTGCCGTCCGAAACAACGGAGTGGCAGTGGAGGTCGGCGTTCAGTATGGAAGTCACCCCCCTATTTTAAGGCTTGGCCTCTCAAAAATCAGCCGGACAGTGCAATGTGAGGGTTTCACCGCTTAGCGGGTGGGGAAACGACAGTGAAGAGGCGTGTAAAAGCAATCGGGTTGCAAGGGCTTGCACCTCAGTGGGCGCGTAAAGACTGTCGCCTGCAATGGGGTGGCCTAAGGCTTGTAAATGGACGCGAAGTTGGTGGCTGCGACCAGTTAAGGGCTCGAGTTCGAGGCGACTTGTTTGTTTTTCCGCATGAATTTCGTTTGCGATACAGCGCCAGCGCGTCACGCTGGGCTGCCCTTCGAGGTGGATGGTACGAAGGGGTCGGTTGGGCCAGTCCACCAAAATAGGCAGGTCAATGGTTTGCCATTGCGAGTCGATGGGCAAAAGACCGGCGACGCAAGCCGCATAGCGCTTTTCAATCTGCCGGTTTTCGAACGCCGCATTGAGGCTGCGTTGGGCCCCCAGGCCCCGAGCCATCAGCAATAGTCCAGAGGTTGCCATGTCGAGCCGGTGCACCACCAAGGCATCCGTAAATTGGGCTTGAACCCGCGCACTCAAGCAATCCTGTTTGTCTTCGCCGCGTCCGGGAACGCTCAGTAAGCCGAAAGGTTTGTTGAGAACAAGGAGGGCATCGTCTTGGTAGAGTAGGCTTATGCTTTGGTTCTGGCTCAATGGGCTGTTAAATGACAAAGGCTTGTATTTTCTGAGCGGAAATTAACTCACCCACACCACCAGCTTCCCACTTTGGGCCCATTCGGAAAAGTGCGGCGCGTATTCTTCATCGATGCGGTTGCGTTTGACTTTGAAGGTCGGGGTGACGAATCCATTTTCAGGGGTCCATGGCGTGCTGACAACGGCGAGATAGTCCATGCGCTCATGGTGATCGCGGTGTTGGTTGATGGCTTGAAGGTGTGCTTCTAAGGATCGGGTCAAGGCTGCTTTAGCTGCTGGGTCTTGAATCCGTTGAACGGCTTCTTGAGACAACATGACGATGGCCAAGGGCTGCGCTAAGTTGGCACCGGTCACTGCACTCGCTTCAATGTCTTGGTGCATCACCAACAGGTCTTCCAGTGGGGCGGGAGCAACGTACTTTCCTTTGCTGGTTTTGAAGATGTCTTTGACGCGCCCGGTAATGCTTAAGTTGCCTTGGGCATCCGTGTGGCCTTTGTCACCGGTGCGAAGCCATCCATCTGCGGTCATCGTTTGCGCTGTTTGTTCCGGGCTCTTAAAGTAGCATTGCATGAGCGCCGGACAGCGCATTTGTATTTCTCCCGTCTCCGGGTCGATTCGGCTTTCCACTTCGTCGTAGGGTAAACCGACCGAGCCGATTTGCGGCGAGCCTGGCAACGTAGAGTGGGACACGCCACAGTTCTCGGTCATGCCGTACACCTCGATCAAGTCCAACCCTAGGCTTCGGAAAAACGACAGGACATCGGCAGGCATCGGGGCCGCTCCACCAGCGGCAAGGCGACATTGGTCTAATCCCAAACCTTTCAAAATTTTTTTTCTCACGAGACCGCCTAGCAAGGGAATTGACAAAAGGGTTTTGAGTTTTTTCTCCGGTATTTTCTCGAACACGCCTTGTTGAAACTTGACCCATAACCGGGGCACAGAGAAAAAGATGGTGGGCCGGGCGCGTTGCAGGTCTTGTAGAAAAGTATCTAAAGCCTCGGCAAAAAAGATATGTCCGCCAAAGCGCAAACAGGCTTGCTCTACCAGCATGCGTTCGGCCACGTGCGCCAAAGGCAGGTAGGAAATGTAGCGATCGTTGTTACTGACAGGGATGCGCTGGGTTGCGCTGCTCAAACCCCAAGCGATAGCGCCGAAAGTTTGGACGACGCCTTTGGGGTTGCCAGTTGTTCCGGAGGTGTAAATGATGGTGCAGACGCTATCGGCTTGGCTGCTTGGAGTGCCTTGAAGGGGGCTGTTCTGCCGAACCAAGTCTTCCCAATGCACTCCAGGAATTCCTTGGGGCGCCAAGGGCAGGGGGATCAAAGAAACATGGCTAGGCACGCTTTTTAAACTGGCTGAGTCATCCATCTTGCCAACGAAACAGGCGCGGGCCTCGCTGTGATCAAGGATGTAGCGCAAGGCCTCGCCGTTGAAGGTGGGGTAGATTGGGACGGACACATGGCCTGCCATCAAAATCGCCAGATCGGCCAAGATCCAGTGCGCACTGTTTTTTCCCAAAATCGCAACACGGCTGCCTTGGGGCCAGCCTTGGCTTTGAAGCCATGTTGCCATGGAGCGCACCTGCCCAGCCGCTTCAGCCCAAGTGATGTCAACCACTGCGCCCGCACCCTGCGGTTGGGTCAAGAACACGCCGCGGGGATTTTGGCTTTCCCAGTGACATAGCCGTTGAACTGGAAAGTCGGAAGCTTGAACGGTGATTTTTGGAGGGTGTGTCATAGTTTAATTTTTTGCAAAATAGGATCGCATTGTGCCCAAGAAACTTGGCGAAATGCAAGAGGATTGACCCTAGTCATGGGCTGCAAGAATGGCCTCTCCAATGCTGCGACAATTGAGCATCTTTTTTCTATTTTTCTGATCCCTCCATGTCAAGTACTTCCGTGTTTCCTGTTCGCCTCGCAACTGTGCGAGATTCCAAAGCCATTGCGGCACTGCATAACGCCACTGTTAAAGAAGCCTTTAAGGGCATGTTGGGCGATGTGGATGTGCCCATCATGGCTTTGGATAAACGCCAGGCGTATTGGCGCGAGGCCATTGAATATGCTGAGCCTCAAGTCCAAGTGGCACTCCATGGAGAGCGCATCGTGGGATTTGTCGGTTACGACCGCAGCCGCGATGAGGGCAGCAAGCAAACCATGGGAGAAATTTGGGCGGTCTACGTTGACGCTGATTTCTTAGGATTGGGCGTAGGCTTGTCTTTATGGGACAGCGCACGTGAAGGTTTGATCGAAGAGGGTTGCACGGATGTGAGTATTTGGCTGCCGATTGCTAACGAGCGTGCGATGCGGTTCTTTGAGCTCGCGGGCTTTAAGCGCGAAATGCCTAGCGCTAAAACCGTCGCGATTGGCGGTGCCAAGATTGAGGAAATGCGCTTAAAACGCGCACTGGCCTAAGTCTTCAGACTAGGTTTTCTGAACGACGACGCTGCCAATCGAATACCCCGCGCCAAAAGAGCATATAACTCCCACTTGGCCGCTGGTGAAGTCGGCTTTATTGCGGTGAAACGCGATGATAGAACCCGCTGAGGCAGTGTTGGCAAATTCATCCAAGATCACCGGAGCCTCATTGAGTGTGGCATCGCGGCCTAACAGTTTGCGGGTAATAAATTGGTTCATGGATAAGTTGGCTTGGTGCAGCCAGAACCGACGTATCTCTAGCGGGGTATGTCCTAGACTTTGAAGGTGACTTTCGATATGGTCGGCGGCCATCGGACACACCTCTTTAAAAACTTTGCGCCCTTCTTGACGAAAAAGTTGGTCCCGATCCTCTGGATCGCGGTCTTCTGCGCGAGACATGAATCCTTGGTTATTACGAATGTTGTTAGAAAACGTACTTAACAGTCGTGTGCCCAATATTTCAAATGCCCCCGCAGGCGCCAAGTCCAAGCGCTCCACCAAGATAGCGGTGCAGACGTCGCCAAAAATAAAGTGACAATCGCGGTCTTTCCACGCCAAATGCGCAGATGTTATTTCTGGGTTAACGACCAAAATGGCGCGGGCTTGGCCTGTGCGAATAGCATTCACGGCCAACTCCAGCGCAAAAGTCGCAGAAGAGCAGGCTACGTTCATATCAAACGCATAGCCTTCAATGCCCAATGCTGTTTGCATTTCAACCCCCATGGCGGGATATGGGCGTTGCATATTGGCAGCCGCACAGATCAATCCATCCACATCCGCTGCGGTTTTGCCGGCTGCATCGAGGGCTGCTTGGGCTGCTTTTACGCCAATTTCCGCCATCATTGAAATTTCATGGTCTGGTCTTGGCGTGAATTGGGGACGCATGCGTGTGGGGTCTAAAACCCCGGCTTTGTCCATCACATACCGGCGCTGGATGCCTGAGGCTTTTTCGATGAACTCCACGTTGGAATCGGTCAGCGCGATAAGCGTTCCTGCCGCAATTTCTTTGGCATGTTTGCTGTTTTCTAAAGCCGCATACTGGTTATAGGCCTTTACCAATTCGGCATTGGTGATCACTTCAGGCGGGGTAAATAAGCCTGTACTGCTGATGGCGACACGGTGCATAAGTTCTATTTCTTTAGGGTTGCAAAGTTCTGCCGATTATCTACGCATGCCCAAAAGGTTTTTAAAGGGGGTTTAGCTGCAGCGACAATGCAATATTCAATGCAACATTTAATGCCATTTACCCCAAGCAGTCCTTGATGAGTCAGCGCAACCAATCCCCCATTAATTCTTCACTAGCCGCAGGCCTTGCTATGGGAATGTTGGGCGCCATCGCATTCAGTGGCAAGGCCATTATTGTCAAGCTGGCCTACCAACACGGCGTAGATGCCATCACCTTTTTAATGTTGCGGATGCTTTTGGCGCTTCCATTTTTTGTGGCAATGGCTTGGTTGTCTGGTCGCGCTCAGGCCCACACCCAGCCGATACGTTTGAGCACCAAAGACAAAATCGGTATTGTTTGGCTAGGGTTCACGGGCTACTACTTGGCGAGTTTTTTAGATTTTGCGGGACTCGCTTACATCAGCGCATCGCTAGAGCGGTTGATTTTGTACCTCAACCCCACGCTGGTTTTGATTCTGGGAGTGGTTCTTTACCGGCGTCCGATTGGCCGATTGCAATGGGTGGGATTGGCTATCAGTTACACCGGCGTACTCGTTGTTTTTGGGCACGAAGTACAACTCACAGGAACCGACGTGGGTCTAGGCGCAGCCTTGGTTTTTGGTAGCGCGGTAAGTTACGCTTTGTACTTGTCTTACAGTGGCGAGTTGGTGCAACGTTTGGGTGCGCTGCGCTTGGTGGGATTGGCCAGTTGTGTTGCTTGTGTTCTGTGTTTGCTTCAGTTTGCTTTGATGCGACCGCTGTCTTTGGTGCTTACTTTAGACGCGACAGTGTGGTGGCTGTCTGTGCTCAATGCCACAGCCTGCACGGTGGTACCTGTGGTCTTGGTGATGTTGGCCATTGAGCGGCTGGGCGCAGGACTTGCTGCGCAAGTGGGCATGGTGGGGCCAATGTCGACTCTGGCTATGGCGGCTTTGATTTTGGGTGAGCCTCTCACGCCTTGGGTCGTGGTTGGAACCGCCGCCGTGATGGTGGGAGTGTTTGTGTGTACACGGGTTAAAACAATGGCAGAAACAATTTAAAAGGATACATCATGGATTTGGCGATAGCGGGTAAGTGGGCTTTGGTATGTGGCGCGAGTCGTGGCTTGGGTTTGGGCTGTACTCAAGCCTTGGCATACGAAGGCGTCAATGTGTTCATGGTGGCTCGCCGGTCTGACGTCTTGGAGTCGGCTGCAGCAGAGTTGCGCGCTCAGCTCGGGCCCAAGTCCGCGGTGCAAGTTGTGACCTGTGCCCAAGACATTACCACCGAGGCTGGACGTGCCGCTGTATTCGCAAGCCATGCGGATTTTGATATCGTCATTACCAATGCTGGGGGACCTCCAACCGGGAACTTTCGCGACTGGGATCGTGCAGATTGGATCCGTGCGGTTGATGCCAACATGCTCACACCGATTGCGTTGATTCAAGCTACGGTCGATGGAATGGCTGCGCGGGGCTATGGCCGCATCATTAACATCACCTCCAGCGCAGTGAAAGCACCCATTGATACCTTAGGCTTGTCTAACGGCGCTCGCAGTGGATTGACCGGATTTGTAGCTGGTTTGGCACGAAGTCCGATTGCGGCCCAAGGGGTGACTGTAAATAACCTGCTGCCAGGTGCATTTGATACCGACCGACTTAAAAATATTTTCCAAACTGCATCGCAAAAGAACGGGCAAGAAGTCGAAGCCATCGCTGCACAGCGGCGCAAAGGAATTCCTGCACAACGCTTTGGATTACCCGACGAGTTTGGGGCGGTGTGTGCCTTTTTGTGTAGCCCTTTGGCTGGTTACATCACCGGCCAAAATATTTTGATGGATGGCGGGGCCTACGCTGGTACTTTTTAACGCTTGGATGACAGAACGATACCGAAAACGATAAGAACGAAGGACGCGACGTGAAAGAGCTCTGGCGGTTCTTTTAAGAAGGCTGAAGACAATACGGCTGCAAACAATGGCGTGAGGTTGATAAAAAATCCAGCCGCCGCCGGGCCCGCTAACGCAACGCCAGCACCCCACGAACGGTAAGCTATAACGGCCGGTCCCAAAGCAATAAATGCCAACGCCGCTGCCAAGGGCCATCCCCAAACCAACGTCGCATCGGTAAGCGTCCATTCGACTGAACTGCAAACCACGGCACCCATGAGACCAAAGACGATTTGCCCGAGTAAAAATGCAGCCCAATCGGCCCGAATACTGGCGGATTCTGGCGTGGGATGGGCCAGCATCCAGCTGTAATACGCCCATCCAAAGGACGCAAGCAGCATATAAACATCTCCCATAACCCACTGCAACTGCAGCAACATTTCCCACTGCCCTCTGCACAGCACCAAGAGCACACCGGCAATGGAGAGAAAGGCGCCCACCAATTGGCGTTGGCTCACCGGGGTTCCAAAAAATACCCGACCAATAAGCAGCATCCACACCGGGGTACTGGCTCCGACGAGCGTGACGTTCATGGGGGTCGATGTGGTGAGCGCCAAATACAAAAGGCCGTTGTAACTCGCCATACTGAGCGTTCCTAATACGGCGAATTGTTTCCATTGTTTCCAAAGTGGGCTGTCACGTCGCAAAACCCATGTAGCCATGGGTAGCAGAATCAAAAATGCCAAGACCCACCGCAAGAGGTTGAGGGTCATAGGGGAAATCAAGGGATAGACCATCCTGCCTACGACGGCGTTACCAGCCCACATGATGGGAGGAATCGTGAGAAGCGCGCTGGCTTTTAAACTGAGACTTGGAGTAAGGCGGGTGTTCATAGTTGCGCACTGTAGCAAGTCTGAATTTACAGCCTAAAGTGTTTTAGCCCGTAGACCCCGCCGGGGAGCGCGATTTCATGGCACGATAGGCGCCTTCTGTTCGTTAAATCCGTTTATTTTGGAGTCTGTATGTCCTCTCATTTGTCCCGTTCTATTCAAATTGACCAACATGGTGGCCCAGAGCAAATGCGCTTGGTTCACATTGCGGTCGGTGAGCCTGGCCCCGGTGAGGTGCGGATTCTTCATCACGCGGTTGGTTTGAATTACATCGATGTGTATCAACGCAGCGGCTTGTACCCTATGAATTTGCCCGTGCAACTGGGTATGGAGGCGGCAGGTGTGATTGAGGCGGTTGGCGAAGGCGTCACCCATTTGAAGGTGGGCGACCGCGCAGCCTATGCCAGTCAGCCTCCGGGTGCGTATTGCGAACGCCGCGTGATGCCTGCCAAGTGCGTTTGTAAACTGCCTGATGCTATCAGTTTTGAGACCGGGGCCGCGATGATGCTCAAGGGTTTAACGGCCCAATATTTACTGAAGCGTACATTGCCCCAGGGCGGACTCAAGGCGGGTGACTTTGTGTTGTTTCATGCGGCCGCAGGCGGCGTGGGTCTCATCGCTTGCCAATGGGCGCGGGCTTTAGGATTGCAACTTATCGGCACGGCAGGCTCAGATTCCAAGTGCCAACTGGCTTTAGAAAATGGCGCTGCATTCGTTGTGAATTACGCCAAGGAAGACTTTTTAGCGCGGGTCAAAGAGATCACAGGCGGCAAAGGCGTCAAGGTCGTTTATGACTCGGTGGGCAAAGATACATGGGATAAATCAATGGACTGCATTGCCCCATTTGGTTTGATGGCAAGTTTTGGAAATGCCTCAGGACCGGTCGGGCCCATTGCGCCGGGCATTTTGGGACCCAAAGGATCGATTTACTTAACCCGGCAGACTTTATTTACGCACATTGCGACCCGCGAAAGTACGCAAGCGATGGCAGATGATTTGTTTGACGTGGTGGGCAGTGGAAAAGTGCATATTCGAATTGGTCAGCGTTACGCCTTAGAAGATGTGCAAGAAGCCCATCGCGACTTAGAAGCCCGCAAGACGACAGGCTGTACTATTTTGACCCTTTGAGTCTCAGGGTTAAAATCGAAGACTATGAACCTTTTGACTTCAAATCTTCTTCGAGCTAGCCTTGGCTGTGCCGCTGTTTTCTTTGGCGCAATGCCAAGTTTTGCGCAAACCAATGCGCCCGCGGCAGTTGAAAGCAAAGCCCAGAGCGCAGCAGCGCGTGATGCGGAAAACGCCAAGAAGTGGTCTGTGTACTGGGGCTGGAACCGCTCTAATTACTCTAATAGTGATATTCATTTCTGGGGCCAAGGCCACGATTTCACGATTAAAAATGCGCAGGCCACCGATATGCAAACAGACCTCTCGCGTCTGTTTGATATTTATTTGCATCCAGCCAATATCACCATACCGCAAACAAATTTGCGGTTGGCCTATCAGTACAACGCCGACACAGCGATCGCACTGAATTTAGACCATATGAAATATGTGATGACTATTGGGCAAGTCGCAGAAGTGGTTGGAACTGCTAACGGCGGCGTACTGTCTGGAACACGTGAAATTAACGATAACTTCGTGGCCTTCGAACACACCGATGGTTTGAACGTCATTAGTTTGGAAATTGAAAAACAACGGCCTATTGATCTGTTTGGTCCCGCATTTCCTGCCCGCGTTTTTGCATTGGCTGGAGTTGGAATCGTCATTCCTAAGAGCAACGTGACTATGACAGTCATAGTCAAACCCGCAATAATGAGTTCCATGTGGCAGGTTATAGCGCTGGCCTTGGTGCTGGGTTAGAAATAGACTTTTACAAAGAATTCTTTTTCCGAACCGCCTACAAATTTGGATATGTGAATTTGCCAGATGTATTGACAAGTGCACGTGGTGACAAAGCCTCCCACCAATTCACTTACAACGAAATCCTGATTGCCGCTGGTATGCGGTTTTAAGTTCTAGCGGGTTCGTTTGACCCGCAACAACTCATCCAAAATCAATCCTGCAGCGCCCAATGAAATCGCGCTATCAGCCACATTGAAAGCGGGAAAGTGCATTCCCAACCAGTGGAAATCTAAGAAGTCCACCACATAGCCATACAAAACGCGGTCAATCACATTACCAACCGCACCGCCCAGAATACAGGCCAGGGCCAAGCAAAACAGTCGCTGCCCCGGATGGTTTTTCAGCATCCAGACAATCAAAATAGCAGCGCCTATTCCCAAAACGGTAAAAAACCAACGCTGCCATCCGGAGGCATCTGCCAGAAAAGAAAATGCAGCCCCTGAGTTATGGACCCGTACAAGGTTGAAAAACGAGGTGATGGTGTGGCTTTCACCGAGTTGGTAGCTTCCAATAATCCACAGTTTGGTGATCTGGTCTGCTAAAAGCAAGGCAACAGAAAAAGCGAGCCAGTGACTCAGCCCTAAACGATTGTTTTTGTTAAAACGAGCCATCACGCAAAGCTTCTTTTTTCACCATCACCCAAGAGGTTGCTGGTGCATCGGTTGCAAATCGTAGGATGCGCTGGATCGCTTCCTACGGTTTCACTGTAATGCCAGCAGCGTTCGCACTTGATGACGTCGCTGGCTTTGACTTCGACGGTTAACCCCGCGCCTTCAACTTTGACTAAAGAAACCTTGGAAGTGATGAACACAAACTTCAAGTCGTCGCCCAAAGAGGCGAGGCCATCGTAAGCCGCACCATCACAGTGGATGACCAACTCAGCTTGCAGAGATGCCCCGACTAAACCTTCAGTGCGCTTTTCTTCGATTTTCTTGTTTGCGAGTTCGCGAATGTGTTGGATGTTGCCCCACTTGTCCATCAAAGCCGCATTGCTTGCGCCGAGGTGGGTGAAAGTCTCCAAAAAGATGGACTCCGACTCACCAAACGTTGTCCACGCTTCTTCAGCAGTGAAGCTGAGAAAAGGGGCCATCCATCGCAGCATGGCGTGGGTGATTTGGTGCAAGGCGGTTTGTGCACTGCGACGCGCGAGCGATTTAGGTGCTGTCGTGTACAGACGGTCTTTGAGCACGTCCAAGTAGAACGCACCCAAATCTTCTGAGCAGTACAACTGCAACTTGGACACTACTGGGTGGAACTCATACGCATCAAAGTGGGCGCGAATCTCGGCTTGCACTTGGGCAGCACGTGACAGCGCGTATTTGTCGATTTCCATTAAGTCCTCAAATGCAACGGTGTCCTTTAAAGGATCGAAATCACTGATATTGGCCAGCAAAAACTTCAGTGTGTTGCGAATACGGCGGTAGGTGTCCACTACACGGGCCAAAATTTTTTCGTCGATGTTCAGGTCGCCCGAGTAGTCGGTTGATGCCACCCACAAGCGCACGATTTCGGCGCCCATTTTGTCGCTGACCTCTTGCGGCGCGACGGTGTTACCCAAAC
>SXSX01000095.1 GCA_005793295.1 Burkholderiales bacterium
CCTGATCACGCAACCCTCGACCCGGGTGATTTGTTTGGTGTTGGAGACGGTGCGCCAACCGGTTGAATTTTTAGCCGCATTAGACCGCGCCCGCGCGGCAGGCATTGTGGTGGTGGCCCTCAAACTCGGACGCAGCGAGCGGGGCCAAGCTTTTGCCAAATCGCACAGCGGCGCTTTGTCAGGAAGCGCCGATGTATTGGACGCAATTTTTGTGCGCCATGGCGTTGTGATCGTCCACACCTTGGACGAAATGATGGACACCGCTGAGTTATTCGCCGCAGCACGCAAACCCCACAACGGCAGCTTTGCTTTGGGCAGTGATTCCGGCGGAGAACGTCAACTGATTGCTGACCTGGCTGAGCCCCTCAAACTTTCGTTCGCAGAACTGGGAAAGCCCACTGTAGAGCGACTCAACGGTTTACTCAGTCCCGGCGTTGAAGCCACCAACCCTTTGGACTACTGGGGTGACGGCCAAGACGTGATTGCTGAGTGCTTGCTCGCGATGGCTGAGGACCCAACCGTAGGCACGGTGGTGATGGCCACCAATATGGCCCAAGGGCAAGACTTTATGGTGACTTGCTCCAGGGCGTTGGAAAAAACCTGGGCCGCGAGCACCAAGCCGATTGTGCTCATGGGTAATGTCAGTGCGACGATGTCGCCTGCGGAATGCAACCGGTTTCGGGCCATGGGTATTCCCGTTTTGATGGGTACCGAAACCGCCTTGCGCGCGCTCGCGCATTACAGCGCGCACTTTGAGCCCCAAACGACGCAAGACAACATTGCGGATGCGGTAACCCACACCCCCAAGATACCAAGCCCCGAGCGACTCGCGTTTTGGAAAGCGGCATTGCAAGACTGCGCCAAAGCAAACCAAAGCCTACAAAGCTTTGCACTGTTAGAAGAGTTTGGACTGCCAACCGCCCAAGGCCTCAGCACCAGCGATTGGAGCGAAGCGCTGGCCTTTGCTGACAAAGTGGGTTTCCCCTTGGTCGCCAAAATTGACGCGCCTGAGGTTGCGCATAAGTCCGACATGGGCGGCGTGATTTTGGGAATTACCAATGCACAGCAGCTGCAAGCGGCTTGGAACGAATTGCAAGCCAAGTTGCCCGGTGCGGTTTTGCTTCAGCGTCAGTTGCAAGGCACGGAGTTGATCTTAGGTATGCAAAAAGACTCCTCGTTTGGTCCGATTTTTACGGTGGGATTAGGTGGCATTTTTGTCGAAATCATGAAAGACGTGGCCTTGCTTTTGCCGAGTGATTCCAAACAAACCATCCGCAATGCGGTTTTGGGTTTGCGCAGCGCGGCCCTTTTGCAAGGTGCGCGTGGGCGAGCAGTAGCTGATATCGATGCTTTGACACAGGTCATTCAAAACTTTATCGCTATGGGGATGGCGTTGCAGGACGATATCCAAGAAGCAGAAATCAATCCCTTGTTGGTCAGTGGCACAGACATGGCGGCCGTGGACTGCTTGGTGATTCCTGTTGCCCCTACTTCTATTGCATCTTTAGAAACACTCTCCGTATGAACCAAGCGCTTCAACCTGCCTTATTACTAGACCCGGTGGTACAAACCGAAACCATCGGTCGCGTCGGCGTGATTCGCTTGAACCGTCCTAACAAACGCAATGCGATCAACGGAGCAATGATGGCAGCAGTGAGCCACGCTTTGCAAGCGTTTAGCGCGGACCCGGATATTGGCGCGATTGTGTTGGCAGCCAACGGCCCTTCGTTTAGCGCAGGTTTTGATCTGAAAGAACTCGCTGAACAGGGCAACACCACCGCCGAGCAATGGGGCGCGGTGCTCAAAGCCGATTTTGATTTTGTCATCCAGTTTTGGGATTGCCCCAAGCCCACGGTCGCTGCGATCCATGGGTTTTGTATTGGTGGGGGCTTGGAGTTGGCAGTCTCTTGTGACCTCACCATTGCCGACGCCGATACCCTGATGGGCGAGCCTGAAATGAAATTTGGCTCAAGCATTGCCGCGATGATCGTGCCTTGGTTGGTGGGCGCGAAATACGCCAAGGAAATGTTGCTTACCGCCAATGACCGCATCAGCGCACAGCGTGCCTATCAGGTCGGCTTGGTCAATGAGGTAACACAGGACGGCACGCAGTTCGAGCGTGCCTTGGCTGTTGCGACCGGCATGGCTAACTGTTCGCCTTTGTCGATCCAGCTCACCAAACGCGCTATCAACCGGGGCTTTGATATCAGCGGCATGCGTCAAGCTTTATTGGCCGCGATTGACGCCGCCACATTGATCGAGTCCAACGTTCGGCCCGAAAACGCCGAGTTTGAACGGCTGCGTACGACTGAAGGCATGCAAGCTGCTTTGGCTTGGCGCAACAGCCAGCAACAAAGCGCTGGCGGCTCCCCTACACTGGGGGCATGAATAAAAACTTATGGCTTCTAACCCTGTGCCAGGGTCTCTTTCTTACCAATAACGTCGCGTTTATCGCCATCAACGGCTTGGTGGGCCTCAGTCTTGCTCCGCTGGGATGGATGGCAACATTGCCTGTGATGGGCTATGTCGTAGGCGGCGCAATGAGTACTCCGCTGGTGGCGTATTCGCAAATGCGCTGGGGCCGAAAAGTGTCCTTTCAATTGGGCTTGGCGGTTGCCGTGGGCTCTGCCTTATTGGCGGCGTGGGCGATTGTCCATCACCAGTTTTGGTGGTTGGTCGCGGCGACGGTGATTGCGGGGTATTACAGCGCCAACGGACAACTCTACCGTTTTGCTGCGGCTGAATTGGCGCATCCCAGCCAACGCGAAAAAGCCACCTCGTGGGTTTTGGCGGGCGGTTTGCTTGGTGCCATTGCCGGACCAAATTTAGCAGCCCGAAGCCGCAGCTTGGCCGAAGTCCCCTTTGCTGGTGCCTATTGGGTTTTAGCAGTGGTTGCAATTATTGCGATGGTGTTAATGGCGGGTATTACTTTTCCAAAGGAAAAGTCAACGAAGAATACGGTGTATACCGGCCGCAGCGCTCTCCAAATGTTGCGCCAACCGGTGTTTTTAGTCGCCTGCCTGGGTGCCTCCTTGGGCTATGGTGTGATGAACTTGCTGATGGCAGCGACGCCTTTGGCTATGCAGCAATGCGGCTTAAGCTTTGACGACACGGCCTTGGTGTTGGAGTGGCATGTGATCGGCATGTTTGCGCCCGGATTTTTCACCGGTACTTTGATAAAGCGGTTTGGCACGCTCTCCGTCATGGGCGCAGGCGTGGTGCTCAATGCCCTGTGTATCGCTGTCGCTTTGACTGGCATCGAATTGCACCAATTTGTGATGGCGCTATTTTTGTTGGGCGTAGGCTGGAACTTTTTGTTTACCGCAAGCACCACGCTGTCTTTTAGCGCCTATGCTCCGGAAGAAAAAGACCGGGCCCAGGCGGTTATTAACTTTGGCGTGTTCGCAGTGATGGCATTTACCTCATTTGCTTCGGGTGCCCTGGTCACCAACCACGGCTGGACCTTGCTGAACTTAGGTTCCACCATTCCCGTAGCGATGACCGGTGCGCTCTTGCTTTGGTTGGCCTATCAACGTAGGGCATTTAGGGCTAAATAGCCGCCCCTTACAATCACTCTCTCTTAGTGCCTTGCCGGCACCGTCTCCGCGTTGCGTAAGCAGTGCGTAATCCCTTTTTTATCAGGAATACTTTTTATGTTTATTTCCTCTGCTTTTGCCCAAACCGCTCCCGCTGCCGCTGCGGGCGGTGACTTGCAATCAACCTTGATGGGCATGCTGCCTTTGGTATTGATGTTTGTGGTTTTGTATTTCGTCATGATCCGACCTCAAATGAAAAAGCAAAAAGAGCACCGCGCAATGGTCGATGCGATTGCCAAAGGCGATGAAGTCGTGACCGTGGGTGGAGTTTTGGGAACAGTCACCAAAGTCGGCGAGGGCTATATCGGCTTGGAAGTGGCTAGCGGCGTCGAAGTCCAAATCCAGCGCAGTGCAGTCGTTCAGGTGTTGCCTAAAGGCACGATCAAGTAATCCGATACGTCCACCGATTTACCTTAGCAGTAGGCGAGAGCGACCATGAACCGTTATCCATTGTGGAAATACGCGATCCTTGTGGTCGCTATCGTGATTGGCGCTTTGTACGCCTTGCCGAACGTGTTTGGCGAATCGCCTGCCGTGCAGGTCTCCACAGCCAAAGCGTCGATGCCATTGGATCTCGCGACGGTGACTCGGGTGGAAGAAGCGCTTAAAGCCGATGGGCTCACTGCCCAGGCAATGAGCTTAGAAGGTAACTCGATCAAAGCCCGTTTTGAAAATACGGATGTCCAACTTAAAGCCAAGGACGCGATTCAAAAAGCGCTGAATCCCGACCCCAACGCGCCTGGTTTTGTGGTCGCCCTAAACTTGCTTTCCCGCTCGCCCGCTTGGCTCACGGCTTTGCATGCCTCGCCTATGTATTTGGGGCTGGACCTGCGCGGTGGAGTGCACTTCATGTTGCAGGTCGATATGCAAGCGGCTTTGAGCAAAAAAGCGGAATCGCTGGCTGGCGATTTGCGTAGCACCCTGCGGGATAAAAATGTTCGCCATGGTGGCGTGAGTCGCAACGGCCAAACTATCGAAGTCGTGTTTCGGGATGCGGCGATGGTCACTGCGGCCAAGACTGTGGTTCAAGAACAGTTTCCAGACTTAAGCACGGTAGAGACAGCGCAAGCAGGCGAATTCAAAATGGTGGCGACGATTTTGCCGGTCGCCGCCCGCAAAGTACAAGAGCAAGCCCTCAAGCAAAACATCACCACGCTGCACAACCGGATTAATGAGTTAGGTGTAGCCGAGCCCGTGATTCAGCAGCAAGGCCTAGACCGCATCGTGGTGCAGCTCCCTGGTGTACAAGACACGGCCAAAGCTAAAGACATTTTGGGTCGCACGGCTACCTTAGAAATCCGCATGGTCGATGAGGGTACCGATGCCCGCGCCGCCGAAAACGGAACTGGACCTGTGCCCTTTGGTTCTGAGCGCTATCTTGAGCGCAACGGGCAGGCTGTGATTGTGAAAAAACAAGTGATCTTGACCGGTGAAAACCTCACCGACGCACAGCCCGGCTTTGACAGCCAAACCCAAGAAGCCGCCGTCCACTTGACCTTGGATGCCAAAGGGGCACGCATTTTTCGCGACGTGACCCGCGAGAGTGTGGGCAAACGCATGGCGATTTTGCTGTTTGAAAAAGGCAAGGGCGAGGTCGTCACTGCGCCTGTGATTCGCTCTGAAATCTCTGGGGGGCGGGTTCAAATATCGGGCCGCATGAGCACGATGGAGGCTGCGGATACTGCGCTTTTGTTGCGTGCCGGCTCCTTAGCCGCGCCTATGGAAATCATTGAAGAGCGCACGATTGGCCCGAGCTTGGGCGCCGAAAACATTGCCAAAGGCTTTAACAGTGTGACCTGGGGTTTTGCAGCGGTCGCTGTGTTCATGTGCGTTTACTACCTGTTGTTTGGCGTGATTTCCAGCGTGTCCTTGGCCTTGAACTTGCTGCTCTTGGTGGCGGTGTTGTCAATGCTGCAAGCCACCCTGACCTTACCTGGTATGGCTGCGATGGCGCTGGTCTTGGGTATGGCGATTGATGCCAATGTGCTTATTAATGAGCGGGTGCGAGAAGAGTTGCGCAACGGAGCGTCTCCCCAAGCGGCTATTCATGCCGGTTACGACCGCGCTTGGGCCACCATCATTGACTCCAACGTGACCACCTTGATTGCAGGATTGGCTTTGTTGGCATTTGGCTCCGGCCCGGTTCGAGGATTTGCGGTGGTGCATTGCTTGGGCATATTGACCAGCATGTTCTCGGGCGTGTTCTTCTCGCGCGGTGTGGTCAATCTTTGGTACGGGCGTCAAAAGAAATTAAAAGGCGTTTCCATTGGCACCATTTGGCGTCCTGATGGCGCCACATCGGGTGCGACCTCACCGGCAACGGCTTTGGAGAAATAAGCATGGAATTTTTCAAAATCCGGCGCGATATTCCGTTCATGAAGAACGCCTTGGCGTTCAATTTGATTTCGCTCATCACTTTTTTGGCGGCAGTGTTTTTCCTATTTTCACGCGGCTTGCATTTGTCGGTGGAATTTACTGGCGGCACCTTGATGGAGGTGGGCTATTCGCAAAGTGCGGATCTGAACGCCATCCGTTCAACGGTGGACGGCTTGGGCCTCAAAGACGTTCAGGTACAAAACTTTGGCAATGCCCAAGATGTACTGATCCGTATGCCTGTCCAAAAAGGCAGTACGCCGGGCCAGCAAAGCGAAAAAGTGTTGGAAGCGCTTAAAGCCAGCGATCCCACTGCCACTTTGCGCCGAACTGAATTTGTGGGCCCTCAGGTGGGTGACGAGTTAGCCATCGACGGTTTGAAAGCGCTTGCTTGCGTCGTGGTGGGCATCATGCTGTATCTGGCGATGCGCTTTGAGTGGAAGTTTGCAGTCGCCGCCATCATTGCCAACTTGCATGATGTGATTATTATTTTGGGTTTCTTCGCCTACTTTCAGTGGGAGTTTTCTCTGCCAGTTTTGGCGGCGGTGCTGGCAGTCTTAGGTTACTCCGTCAACGAATCGGTGGTGATTTTTGACCGAATCCGGGAGAACTTTCGCCGCTACCGCAAGATGAACACGGTGGAGATTATTGATAACGCGATTACTTCGACGATTAGCAGAACCATCATCACCCACGGCTCAACGCAACTGATGGTGTTATCGATGCTGCTGTTTGGCGGTGCAACCTTGCACTACTTTGCCTTGGCTTTAACCATTGGCATTTTGTTTGGCATTTACTCGTCGGTGTTTGTGGCCGCCGCGATTGCGATGTGGCTGGGCATTGCGCGTGAAGACTTGATCAAAGCGCCAATCAAAAAAGACAACGACCCGCAAGACCCTAACGATCCTAACGCGGGCGCGACGGTTTAAGAATTTTTGTCTTGTCTGCTGCGTGAAACGCGGCTGGCCAAGGCGTCGATATAGCCGAGCAACCGCTCCGCTTGAACCGGTTTTTGGTACAAGGTAATCCAATCCGGTAACTCGCCGTCCGCAACTGCCTCTTCGGTTGTTTTCGCGGTAACCACCACCAACTCAATCGCGCGGTAGGCTGGTTCGGCTGACAAAGTTTTGATCAGGTGGTAGCCATCAAAGGGCTGCATCATCAGGTCGGTCACCACTACGTCGGGGCGTTGGCGCTCGATCTGAATCAGGGCTTGTGAGGCGTCTGTGGCCACTGTCAAAAGCACCGAATGGCGACAGCGCTTGAGCAGCGTTTCAAAATAGGCAGCTTGGATCGCATCGTCTTCTGCCAGCAGCACACGCAATTCGCGCGGACCCGTGTCGGTGTCACTTCGAAGCTGGATTTTTGAATCCAAGGCGGAGCGAAAAATTCTTCGGTGTCCGCCCGACGTTACCCAGGCTTCGAGTTCCCCACTGGCGACCATTTTTTGCACCGTGGTGGTGGATAGGCCCAGAATACGCGCTGCTTGTTGGGTGGTGAGAATATCGGTCGGCTTGGGCGCAGGGGTCACTTTTGGGGTTTTTTTCGCGCCCTTGGGTTTTTTTAGTTCGGGGGGGGGTGGAGGTATCAGGTGCTGAGTTCATATCGTTATCCTTCTTTTTAATTAAGCGCGCTCCACGCGCTGAAACAATGCGCCGGGCATGCGTGCTACACGCCCTTGCAACTCGAGTGCCATGAGTTGGGCTTGCAGTTGAGCGGTGTCTAGTCCCGTTCGCGCTTGCAAGTCCTCTAGGCTGCTGGGATCAAAACCCAGCGCATGCAGCAGTTCAGAGGCTTCATCAAAGCCGCCCTCACTGCCAAATTCTGCTGTTTTTTCAGTGGCGGATTCGCCAGGGTCAGAGAAGGTCACCATGTGCAACTCTTCCAAGATGTCTTGTGCGCACTCCACCAATTTGGCGCCTTGTTTAATCAAGGCGTGGCAACCGCGCGACTGCGTGCTGTGAATAGAGCCTGGGATTGCAAAAACGTCTTTGCCTTGTTCTAGTGCCAGCCGCGCTGTGATTAAGGAGCCAGATTTCAGGGCGGCCTCGACCACCAGCGTGCCCAAAGACAAGCCAGAAATAATCCTATTGCGCTGTGGGAAATTGGCCGCTGTGGGGGGTGTACCTAAAGGGTATTCGCTGAGTATTACACCGTTTTCTGCGATGCGTCGGGCCAGACCTAAGTGGGCTTTGGGGTAGACACGGTCAAGCCCGGTGCCGACAACAGCAATGGTGGCGAGTTCAGAGGATGCGGCGCTCAATGCGCCTTCGTGGGCAGCGCCGTCCACGCCCAGCGCCAAACCCGACACCACCGTAAGGCCCGACTGCGCCAGCGTTTTTGCAAACAGGTTTGCGTTGGCTGCGCCTTGGGGTGTGGGGTTGCGGCTTCCGACGACCGCGATACACGGCGCAGCGTTCCCAACACCAGACTTCCAAACGCCGGGGGCGCCAATCGCGTAAAGCAACACGGGCGGATCTTCGATGTTGAGTAAGGCTTGCGGGTAGGCCGCATCGCCCAGCGTCAAAATGCGCCGCCGCTGCAGGTCGGCTTGAAGCCATTCCCATGTGGTTTCAAGCGCTAACGCTAAGCCCTCCGGTGCGTGCGATAAAGCCTTAGCCTGGCGCTCCGTAACGACCTCGCGCAAGGCGCTTTCAGTTTGAGAAAAAAGGGACTGTGGCAACCCAAACGCCGTCAAAAGGTGGCGTGCGGTGGTGTTGCCAACCCCTTCGGTGAGTTGCAAACGCAGCCAGTAACGAAGTTCTTCGTAGTCCATAGTTCGACTTATGAATTGAGGTAGATTCAGGAGCTTAGGGTGCTGTCAGGATGTCGCCAACCCGCACGCTGTCTTCAATGTGAACGACTAAGGCATACGACACTTTCGCAAACGGCAGTAGCACCAGCGCCAGCCCGTTGCGCTCGGGCGGGAGGGCGGTTCCATGGGAGCGTTTTTGAATGGCCATGACATGGCCAGCTTCCACACCATCGGCGCTCCCCCGGTTGATCACCACCACCTGGTTTTGCGCGGCATGCGTCACCGCGCTGGCGTAAATCGACACCACATGGGCTGGGGTGGGAGATACAAACGCGCGGGGGATTAAATCGTTTTGAGCCATTGCAGTGGACGCGATCAACTGGTCGCCAACTCTAATTTCTTCTTGTGCGCTCAAAATTTCCAAGGTAGCAGCCGCTGGATTTTCTCCTTCGCTTCTCACGAGCCGAGCGGTCCCTAAAAATTGCGCCTCGAAGCCTAAGACGGCGCCGTTGATCGGATCTTTTAGTGGCGTCGCGTGACGAAAAATGTCAAACCGTTGCTCATTAAGCGGATCAAGGGTCAACCGAGCGCCCGAGAGACGGGTGGCGTGCACTCGGTCTCCGCGGCTCAGTAGGGTGCGTTTATCGGGAGCGGACACAATGTGGGCGGCAGCGTTTAGTGCCTGCGCATCCATGACCTTGGGCGCAACCAAAAACGGCGCAATGCTTTTGGTTTCAAGGGCGACAGGCGGGGCAAGGGTCAGTTTTTCGATCCGAACTTCGGGGCTTAAACGCGCACTGGCGAGCGTGAAGTTGTCAGTCGATTCCGTAGCCGATTCAGCAGCGAAAGCGCCCTGCGCCAAAGCACAGGCCAATACGCAAGCCAAGGCACAGGCGCACAGAACGTTAGGCGCGAAAGCACCAAATTGCGGTTTTGTCATAAATCCATCCCTGAATTTGTAAATATATCTTTTTACGCATTATTACCGGAAGACCTCGAAAAACCGGTGCTTTTTTGACACCCTTAAGATTTATTCCTTTAAAAAAGCGAAAATACAGCCCGCTGTCCGAAATTTGTACGCACCCTCATGGCCTTACTTCCCATTCTTGTTTACCCCGACCCCCGATTGCACACGGTTGCCAAACCAGTGGCGACAGTGGATTCCCGTATCGCGCGATTGGTCGATGACATGCTCGAGACCATGTACGACGCCAAAGGGATTGGGTTGGCGGCAACACAAGTCGATGTGCACCAGCGCGTGATCGTGATTGACACCTCTGAGGAACGCAATACCCCTTTTGTGCTGATCAACCCCGCTTTGGTCTGGACCAGCACCGAGACCCACCTGAACGAGGAGGGGTGTTTGTCGGTCCCAGGAATTTATGACGGCGTAGTCCGATTTGATGCGATCCACGTGCAGGCGCTTGATCACAAAGGGCAAAGTCAAACCATCCAAGCGCAAGAATTGTTGGCCGTGTGTATTCAGCATGAAATGGACCATTTGCTCGGCAAAGTGTTTGTGGAATACCTTTCCCCACTCAAGCGCAACCGCATCAAAACGAAAATGATCAAGGCCCAGCGCGAGGACGCGCGTTGAACCTGATCTTTGCCGGAACACCGGAATTCGCTGGCACGGCGCTCGCGCACTTGCACGCAGCAGGCCACCATATCGCTTTGGTCTTGACGCAACCAGACCGGCCCGCAGGGCGGGGCATGAAAATGCAAGCCTCACCCGTCAAACAATTTGCCATAAGAAACGCCATGGCGCTGGCCCAACCACACAGCTTGCGCTTAGACGGGCCCTACGCGGAAGAAGCACAAGCTGCCCAACAAGCGATCACCCATGCGATTACCCAAGACGGCGCAACCGCCATGGTGGTGGCTGCTTATGGTTTGATCCTTCCGCAGTGGGTGCTCGGCAGCATGGCTGGGCCGGGGATGTGGGGCTGCCTCAATATCCATGGTTCGGTATTGCCGCGCTGGCGCGGTGCCGCGC
>SXSX01000096.1 GCA_005793295.1 Burkholderiales bacterium
ACCATCAGCGAGGCGTTGGGTACATCTACCCCGACTTCAATCACCGTGGTGCTGACCAAAACGCTGGTGCGCCCCTCGACAAACTCCGCCATCACGGCTTTTTTCTCATCGGGCGCTAAGCGCGAATGCAAGAGCCCCACCGGGTAATGGGCGCCTGGGGTGTTGAGTGCGGCGCTGAGTTCGGCATGGGTCTCGGTGGCATTGCTTAAATCGAGCACTTCACTTTCTTCGATGAGCGGACACACCCAGTACACCTGCCGACCTTGGGCCACTTGGGCCTGAATACGTTCAATGACTTCGTGGCGCCTAGCCTCATGCACCACCTTGGTAACGATGGGGGTGCGCCCCGGGGGAAGTTCGTCAAGCGTTGAGACATCCAAATCGGCGTAGTAGCTCATCGCCAAGGTGCGGGGAATCGGGGTTGCCGTCATCATTAAGAGATGGGGCTCCATCGCATCGTGTTGTAACTTGTTGCGCAAAGCCAGGCGCTGGGCAACGCCAAAACGGTGCTGCTCATCAATCACAGCGAGGGCTAAATTTTTAAACTGCACTTTGTCTTGAATGATCGCGTGGGTGCCTACGACCAACTTAGCCTCACCACTTTCAATCAAGGCCAGCATGCCGCGGCGATCTTTGGCCTTTTGGGTTCCGGTAAGCCACGCCGTGGTGATGCCCAAGGGCTCTAGCCAGCCTAAGAGTTTTCGGAAATGTTGCTCAGCCAAGATCTCGGTAGGTGCCATCAGTGCGCACTGCCAACCCGCGTCCATGCAAACCGCAGCAGCTAACGCAGCGACTACGGTTTTACCTGCGCCCACATCGCCTTGGAGTAAGCGGTGCATGGGCACTGGGCGCTTGATATCGGCGGCAATCTCACTGCTAACGCGAACTTGTGCTGCCGTTAAAGAAAAGGGCAGGCTGCGCAGTAACCGACCGTGCAAACTGTTCTCCGAGTCTGGGGCAAGCAAAGCAGGCGCTCGCAAAGCGGCACGCTCCCTGCGCGACTGCAATTGAGAGAGTTGCTGGGCCAGTAACTCTTCTGCTTTGAGTCGCTGCCATGCAGGATGTGTGTGGTCATGCAGAGCATTGATCGACACGTCGGGCGCGGGGTGGTGCAAAAATCCCAGCGCCTCCCGCAGCGTCCAAACCCCTTGGCCGCCTGTGCCTTCAAAACTTGTGCCTTCAAAGCTGGCAAGGTCGCCTGGGGCGAAGGTGTCAGATACATCGGCCCTTGCTAAGCCCGCCAAGACGGCTTTACGTAAATAGGCCTGGGGCAATCCTGCCACAGTGGGGTAAATGGGCGTTAAGGCGCTGGGTAAATCGCCTCCCGCTGCTTTGAAACTGGGGTGCAACATGGTCCAGCCCAAAAAGCCACCCTTGATTTCTCCGCGCACCCGAACCTGTTGCCCAACGGCCAAGGCTTTTTGTTGTGAGGGATAGAAATTAAAAAATCGCAGCGTGCATTCGTCGGTGGGGTCTTGCACTTTGACAATGAGTTGTTTGCGTGGCCGGTACACCACTTCACAGTCTGTCACCCGACCTTCAAACTGCAGTGCCTCGCCGTCACGGGCATCGCGCAACAATCGGATCTGGGTCTCGTCTTCATAGCGCAGGGGCAGGTGCAAAGCCAAGTCAATGTCCCGGCGCAGGCCGAGTTTTTCCAAGGCCTTTTGCGGCGCTGATTTAACCTTGACAGCGGTTTTTGGAGGAGACATTTCCTCAAGGGGCGGCGGAGTGCGGGCAATCACGGACTCAACAATAGCAGACACCGCCATAGCGCCGTGCCACAATCGCGCCTCATTCAACTTGGAACGGGCCCGTCCGGCCCTCAAGCACGCCATGTCTCTTGCCCCTGCCTCTAGCGCTTTGCCTGTTTACACGCTCAGTGACTTCGATTTCACTCTTCCCCCCGAATTGATTGCCCAGCACCCCGCGCCCGAGCGCAGCAGTTCGCGCCTACTAGATGCCAGCGCAGTGGCTGAGGCGGTACCTCGAGACCGGTTTTTTCGGGACTTGCCGGCGCTTTTGCAAGCGGGTGATTTACTGGTTTTTAACGATACCAAGGTCCTCAACGCTCGCCTGTTCGGTGAAAAACCCACCGGAGGAAAAGTGGAGTTGTTGGTGGAGAGAGTACTTGCGGGCAACCAAGTGGCGGCCCATATGCGGGTGAGTAAAAAACCGGAAATTGGGGCCACACTCGCGTTGCACTGTGCGCAGGGTCATCCTGACGGCTTACGGGCTACGCTTTTGGGGCGCTGGCCCGACGCGCAGGGGCCGCTGTTTCGATTCGTACTGTCTAACGATGCGGGGGATGATCCCTATACCTTGATGGAGCGCCACGGCCACATCCCGCTGCCGCCTTATATTGAGCGCCACCAAGACGCAGACGATCCTAACGCATCCGAAGACGCCAAGCGTTACCAAACCGTGTTTGCGAAAAACCCCGGCGCAGTGGCCGCCCCTACAGCAGCTTTGCATTTTGACGACGCTTTGTTGGCCGAGCTTGAGGCCAAAGGCGTGAAGCAGGCCTATGTGACTTTGCATGTGGGCGCTGGGACTTTTCAGCCGGTCAAAACCGAAAACCTAGCAGAACATCGCATGCACAGCGAGTGGTACGACGTGCCTTTGGCAACCCAAGAGGCTATTGCACAGTGCAAAGCGCAGGGCGGCAGAGTAGTTGCGGTTGGCACCACGACGGTGCGAACCTTAGAGTCTTGGGCCGCCAGTGGCGTGAGCCAAGGCGACACGCACATTTTTATCACACCTGGTTTTGCATTTCAAAAAGTGGATGCCTTGATCACCAACTTTCACTTGCCCAAATCGAGTCTCATGATGTTGGTCAGCGCCTTTGCAGGGTTTGACGCCATTAAAGCCTTGTACCAAACAGCGATTGCCCGTGGCTACCGCTTTTTTAGTTATGGCGATGCCATGTTGCTCACCCGCAAAAAATAGAATGGTCCACGATGTTGAAATTTGAAATCCTCCAAACCGACGCTGCTTCCCCGTCTCCTTCCCACGCCAGACGAGGGCGCCTGACCTTAAACCACGGCGTGGTGGAAACGCCGATTTTTATGCCGGTGGGAACCTACGGAACCGTCAAGGGCGTGATGCCGCGCAGCCTCCATGAGATGGGCGCACAGATCATTTTGGGCAACACCTTTCATCTTTGGATGCGGCCGGGCTTGGATGTCGTAGAAAAGTTTGGCGGTTTGCACCAGTTCGAAAAATGGGACAAGCCCATCCTCACCGATTCGGGTGGGTTTCAGGTTTGGAGCTTGGGCGAAATGCGCAAGATCAGCGAAGAGGGCGTGAAGTTCGCGTCCCCCGTGAACGGCGACAAGCTGTTTCTGACGCCTGAAATCAGTATGCAAATTCAGACCACGCTGAACTCCGACATCGTGATGCAATTTGACGAGTGCACGCCCTATTTGTCAGTCGAGCCCAAGACCAAAGGCCAGATCACCACAGAACGCGAAGCGCGTCTTTCTATGGAGTTGAGTTTGCGCTGGGCCAAGCGGTGCCAAGACGAGTTTGCGCGTTTGAACAATCCGAACGCTTTGTTTGGCATTGTGCAAGGCGGCATGTTTGAGCATCTGCGTGACGAGTCCTTGGCAGGCCTAGAGGCCTTGGACTTTCCGGG
>SXSX01000097.1 GCA_005793295.1 Burkholderiales bacterium
GACGACCGCTATTTGTTAGGCGAAACACCGGAAGTGCGCAACCTGTTTGTTGCTGCTGGTTTTAACTCGATTGGTATTCAGTCGGCCGGTGGCGCTGGAAAAGTGCTCGCTGATTGGATGCTCGACGGCCACCCGCCTATGGACTTGTGGGACGTGGATGTTCGCCGTTGTATGCCGTTTCAACGCAACCGCAGTTACCTGAAAGACCGCACGGTCGAAACTTTGGGTCTGTTGTATGCGATGCACTGGCCGTTTCGCCAGGCTGAAACGGCACGGGGCGTTCGCCGCTCGATTTTGCATGACCGCTTGTTAGCCAAGGGGGCGTGTTTTGGTGAGGTCGCCGGTTGGGAGCGGCCCAATTGGTACGCCCCTGTGGGCGTTAAAGCCGAATACGAATACAGCTATGGGCGCCAAAATTGGTTTGACTATTCCGCCCAAGAGCATGCAGCGGTCCGCAATGCTGTGGGCTTGTTTGACCAATCGTCGTTTGCAAAATTCTTGGTGCAAGGACCCGACGCGGAAAAAGTGTTGAACCACTTGTGTGCCAATAACGTCTCCGTCCCCGTGGGCAAAGTGGTGTACACCCAATGGCTCAATGCGCGGGGTGGCATCGAGGCTGATTTAACGATTACCCGCGAAGCGTTGGACCGCTATTTGGTGGTTTCAGCTGCCGCAACCCAGACCCGCGACTTTGCGTGGTTGAACCGCAATATCGACCCCGATGCCCGCGCTACGGCGGTTGATGTGTCGTCAAGCATGGCGGTTTTGGGTGTGATGGGCCCGCGTTCACGCGAGTTGATTAGCCTGTTGACAAACGCGGATATGTCTAACGCCGCCTTTCCTTTTGGTACCTCGCAAGTCATTGACCTCGCCTACGCGCGGGTTCGGGCGAGTCGCATTACCTATGTGGGTGAATTGGGGTGGGAGATTTACATTCCGGTCGAGTTCGCCCCCTCCGTCTTTGATGCGCTCATGAAAGAAGGCGAGCCACTGGGATTGCGCTTGGCGGGTTACCACGCGTTGAACTCTTTGCGCATGGAAAAAGGCTACCGCCATTGGGGCCACGACATCAGCGACGAAGACACGCCGCTGCAGTCCGGCCTGGGCTTTGCAGTGGCTTGGAAAAAACCCAGCGGCTTCTTGGGCAAAGAAGCTTTGATTGCACAAAAAGCCGAGGGCACCACCCGCACCTTGGTGCAATTTGCGTTGGATGAACCTGATGCTTTGCTCTATCACAATGAGCCGATTTGTCGCGATGGCGTGATTGTGGGCCGCATCTCTTCCGGTATGTTTGGCCACACCTTAGGCAAATCACTGGGCATGGGCTACGTAGAGCACAATACCAAGTACGCATCGATGCTTGAAGGCGTTTACGAGATTGAGGTGGCGGGGGTGCGATTAAAAGCCCAGCCTTCTTTGATCCCGTTTTATGATCCGCAAAGTTTGCGAATCAAAGAAACCGCTAAATAAGCAAAACCTCCCAATTTCCAATGGCCATCCAAGCGGCACGCCTTCCCCAACCTGACGAACCGTTTGACGGTGCGCATGGTTTGGACGCGATTGACCCGAGCGCTGCGATTGGCGAGCAGTTGCGTGAGCTGCGCCAGGTTAAAAACTTGCCACTGCGTGAGGTCGCAGAAAGAGCTGGAATTTCGGTGGGCTATCTCAGCCAACTCGAGCGCAACCATTCGCGTTTGCCGATTGGGGTGCTCAAACGCATCAGTGACGCTTTAGGCGTCCACATGAATTGGTTTTTTCAGCAAAACAACGAAGGCGACCCTGCCGAGCGTGATGTGGTGGTGCGAAGCAATAACCGCAAACGCATGTCTTTTACGGGTTTAGGTACTCAAGAAGAACTGCTCTCACCTAATTTGAGCGGCCCATTGGAATTACTGATCAGCACGATTGAACCCAAGGCCGACAGTGAAGACTATTTTCATGACGGCGCAGAAGCCGGTTTGGTGTTAACAGGAACCTTGGATTTATGGGTGTCAGGCCGTCACTTTAAGCTCAACGAAGGCGACAGCTTTTCCTTTAAGAGCACCGAAGTTCACCGCTGCGCCAACGTCACAGACACGCCCACGCGGGTGCTGTGGGTGATTACCCCGCCGCACTATTGAACTGTGGGTGTCGATGTTTGCGGCACCATGCCCTGGTGACGCAAAAGAGCGTCTAGATTGGGTTCACGGCCTCGAAACGCTTTAAACGATTCCATGGCGGGGCGGCTTCCGCCAGCTTCCAAAATCGCTTTACGGTACTTTTGGCCCGTGCTGGGGTTGTGTGCGCCGCTGGGGTGAGCGGTTTCTTCAAACGCTGCATAGGCATCTGCGCTTAACACTTCGGCCCACTTGTAGCTGTAATAGCCTGCGGCGTAACCCCCCGCAAAAATATGGCTGAAGGTGTGAGCGTTGCGACTGAATGCGGGGCTTTGCAATACGGCGACTTCTTTACGCACGGCGTCAAGCAAAGGCATGAAATCCATAGCGGGGTCGTGTGCGGTATGAAGCAACATGTCAAACAAAGAAAACTCAATTTGACGCACGGTTTGCATACCGCTTTGAAAGTTACGAGCGGCCAGCATCTTGTCAAACAGAGCCCGGGGCAACGCTTCGCCCGTATCGACGTGGGCGGTCATGTGTTTGAGCACATTCCATTCCCAGCAAAAATTTTCCATGAACTGGCTTGGTAATTCAACCGCATCCCATTCCACACCGCTGATGCCAGAGACATCGCGTTCATTAACTTGACTGAGCAAGTGGTGCAGCCCGTGGCCGAACTCATGAAAGAGGGTGGTCACGTCGTCATGTGAGAGCAGGGCGGGTTTGGTGATGCCATCGACTTCACTGCCTTGGGCAAAGTTACAGACCAAATGCGCTACAGGCGTTTGCAATGTGTACGTATCAGGGCGCAACCAGCGGGTGCGCACATCGTCCATCCAAGCGCCGCCTCGCTTACCGCTGCGGGCGCTGGGGTCGAGGTAAAACTGCCCGACTAACTCTATCCCACCAGGTCCTGCGCGTTCAATGCGGTAAAAGCCCACATCCGCATTCCAAACCGGCGCGGTATCGGGGCGAATAGTGACTTCAAACAAAGTCTCCACAATCTTGAACAGCCCCGCCAAAACTTTGGGGAAAGTGAAATACTGTTTGACTTCTTGCTCGCTAAACGCGTAGCGGGCTTCTTTGAGCTTTTCGCTGATAAAGGGCCAATCCCACGCTTGCGGCTCTGACAGACCTAAATCAGTTTGCGCAAACGCGCGCAACTCTGCGACATCTTGTTTGGCATACGGCTGGGCTTTGGCTGCCAAGTCACGCAAAAAAGCAATGACGGTGTCAGGCGAGTCCGCCATTTTGGGGGAGACAGACAGAGTGCCAAAATTATCAAATCCCAATAATTTAGATTCTTCTAGGCGCAAGGTCAAGATCTCCAACATGACCGCTGTGTTGTCAAATTTTTGCGCGTTTGGGGCGGCTTCCTGCGATGCGCGGGTCACGTAGGCGCGGTACAAGGTGCTGCGCAAAGCGCTGCTTTTTGCAAACTGCATCACCGGCAAATAGCAGGGCATTTTGAGTGTCAGTTTGTAACCCTGTGCGTTCTCGGCAATCGCTGCGGTGCGAGCGGCGTCTTGAACGTCTTCGGGAACGCCTTCGAGTTCTTCGGCAGTAGCAAAATAGCTAAAGGCATCGGTCGCATCAAGTGTGTTTTCGCTGAACTTTTGGCTCAGCTCGGCTTGGCGTTCTTGAATCTGTGTAAAGCGTTCTCGCGCGGGGCCTTGGAGTTCTGCGCCGCCAAGAACAAAGTTACGCATGGCGTTTTTATGCGCCTGCTTTTGTTCAGTTGTGAGATCTTCAGTTCGCATGGCTTTGTACTTGGCGTACAAACGCTCGTCGGCGCCTAAGCGAGTCCAAAACTCAGTGACCGAGGGCAGGGCGCTGTTGTAAGCGGCACGCAGTTCGGGTGTATCCGCCACGCTGTTGAGATGGCTGACAGCGCCCCAAGCGATGCTGAGTTTCTCAGTGGCAACGTCGAGTTCTTTGGCAATCGCGTTCCATTGCGCGGGAAAGCTATCGGCGGTGACGGTGTCTAACGCGGTGCTAGCTTGTGCTAACAGAGTCTCGATGGCGGAGGCAACGTGCGCAGGACGAATCTGGTCAAACAGCGGTAGGCCAGTGCCCGATAACAAAGGGTTCATGGGCAGATTTAGTGTTTAAGCGAGACCGCGCTCAGCGGCAGC
>SXSX01000098.1 GCA_005793295.1 Burkholderiales bacterium
AATACATGCCTATTACGTGGATTACGTCTTTGCTAGGTTCATTGGCTCTGATCGGAACGCCATTTTTCTCAGGCTTCTACTCAAAAGACAGCATCATTGAAGCAGTCGCCGAGAGTCACTTGCCTGCGGCTGGGTTAGCTCACTTTGCTGTGCTTGCTGGCGTTTTTGTGACTGCGTTTTATTCCTTTCGGATGTACTTCTTGGTCTTTCACGGTAAAGAACGTTACGACCAAAATCCAGACAACCATCATGATGCGCACCATGATTCGCATGACCATGAGAGTCACCACGCACCCAACGAGTCTCCTTGGGTCGTTTGGGTTCCGTTGGTGCTCTTGGCGATTCCATCGGTCGTGATTGGTTTTATGACGATTGAACCCATGCTGTATGGAGAGTTTTTCAAGGGATCTATCACCGTCAATGCCGACAAGCATCCGGTGATGCAAGAGCTCTCGCATGCATTCCACGGCCCTGTGGCCATGGCAATCCATGCTTTGACCACCGCACCCTTTTGGTTGGCTTTGGCTGGTGTGGTGTCGGCTTGGTATATGTACCTAGTCAACCCTGCGGTACCAGCGGCGTTTGCCCGGATCCTGCGTCCCTTAGTCGTCTTGTTGGAAAACAAATACTTTCTTGACTGGTTCAACGAAAACATCTTGGCGCGTGGCGCACGTTTGCTAGGTACTGGACTGTGGAAGGGCGGCGATCGCGCCTTGATTGATGGCTTCCTAGTCAATGGATCTTGGCGGGTTGTCGGTTGGATTTCTAGCAAGGTGCGTCATTTGCAGTCAGGCTATCTGTATCACTACGCCTTGGTCATGATTTTGGGTATTTTTGTGCTGATGACGTACTTCGTCTGGCTCAACAAGTAAGGAAGAAGAAAAATGGGAATGTTGAGCCTTGCTATTTGGACGCCCATTGCGTTTGGTCTGGTGCTACTCGCGCTTGGTCGCGATGACCAGGTCCGTGCGGTACGCTGGTTGGCCTTGGTAGGCGCAGTCATCAGCTTTTTGCTGACATTGCCACTTTACAGCGGCTTTAAGTTGGGCACGGCTGCCATGCAGTTTGTCGAGTACCAACCCTGGATAGAGCGCTTTAACGTGAACTACCACCTCGGCGTGGACGGTATCTCTTTTTGGTTTGTGTTGTTGACTGCGTTTATCAATGTGGTGGTGGTGATTGCTGGATGGGAAGTCATCACCCGCAAAGTCAACCAATACATGGCTGCTTTTCTGATTCTCTCTGGCTTGATGATTGGCGTTTTTAGTGCCTTAGACGGCTTGCTGTTTTACGTATTTTTTGAAGCTACTTTAATTCCGATGTATTTGATCATCGGAATTTGGGGTGGCCCGAACAAAATTTACGCTGCATTTAAGTTTTTCCTGTACACCTTGTTGGGCTCCTTGCTCACTTTGGTTGCGCTCATCTATCTATACATCCAATCCAACGGAAGTTTTGATATCGCCGCGTGGCACGCACTGCCATTGAGTCAAGCGGCTCAAACGGGCCTGTTCTTCGCGTTCTTTGCGGCCTTTGCGGTTAAGGTGCCTATGTTCCCGGTTCATACGTGGTTGCCCGATGTGCACGTGGAAGCGCCTACCGGCGGCTCAGCCGTGTTGGCGGCGATCATGCTTAAGCTTGGCGCCTATGGGTTTTTACGCTTCTCTTTGCCTATTGCTCCTGATGCCGCCCATGAATGGGCTTGGCTCATGATCACGCTGTCCTTGATTGCCGTCGTCTATGTCGGCTTGGTTGCGCTGGTCCAACAAGACATGAAGAAACTAGTGGCCTACTCGTCGGTGGCACATATGGGATTTGTCACCTTAGGCTTTTTTATCTTTAACGATCTAGGTGTCTCCGGCGGCATTGTGCAAATGATTGCCCACGGGTTTGTTTCAGGTGCAATGTTCCTATCGATCGGGGTGTTATACGACCGCGTCCATTCCCGCGAAATTGCCAGTTACGGCGGCGTGGTCAATACCATGCCGAAGTTCGCTTCATTCTCTTTGTTCTTTGCCATGGCCAACTGTGGCTTGCCGGGAACCGCAGGCTTTGTCGGCGAATGGATGGTGATTTTGGGCGCTGTGAAATTTAATTTCTGGATCGGCTTTGTTGCTGCGAGTGCGTTGATTTTTGGTGCGGCCTATACGCTTTGGATGTTTAAGCGCGTTTACCTTGGATCGGTCAGCAACGACGATGTCAAAGGCCTAAGTGATATCAATGGCCGCGAGTTTGTGATGCTGGGGCTCTTGGCTGTCGCTGTTTTGTACATGGGCGTCAACCCCAAACCGTTTACCGATGTGATGGACACGTCGGTGGCCGAATTGCTCAGGCACGTAGCAGTGTCTAAGCTGAATTAACGCTTGCACCATTGAGAGACGAACGATGATTGACCAAATCACTTGGGTTGCCATTTTCCCTGAGGCCATATTGCTGGTCATGGCGTGCGCTATTGCGCTCCTGGACCTCAAAGCCCAAAGCCTCTTGCGCCCCTTGACATATGCACTGACGCTCATCACCCTAGGAGTCGTCGCATTGATCGAAGCCTTGTACGCCAGCAGCGGGATGACCATGTATGGCTTTGGCAACATGGTGGTCGCCGACACGATGGCAGCTTGGCTAAAGTGCTTCTCGGCTTTGGCTGTAATGGTGACCTTGGTGTATGGCCGACCTTACGCGGCCTCACGTGACATGTTGCGAGGCGGTGAGTTGTTTACGTTAGGCCTGTTTGCCTTGTTGGGTATGTTCATCATGATTTCGGGAAATAATTTCCTCGTGATCTACATGGGTTTGGAATTGCTGACGCTCTCGAGCTATGCCTTGGTGGCATTGCGCCGCGACCACCCCGCAGCCATTGAGGCCGCAATGAAGTACTTTGTTTTGGGCGCGATGGCATCGGGCTTTTTGCTCTATGGCATGTCCATGCTTTATGGAGCGACAGGCTCACTCGATATCAACGCTGTGTTCAAAGCCATTATTTCTGGCCAAGTGCGCCATCAGGTGTTGGTCTTTGGCTTGGTTTTTATTGTGGCCGGATTGGCTTTCAAACTGGGCGTCGTTCCTTTTCATATGTGGATTCCTGACGTCTACCAAGGCGCACCCACGGCGGTTACCTTGATGATTGGCGGCGCACCTAAGTTGGCTGCATTTGCAATCACCATGCGACTGTTGGTGGAGGGCATGCTGCCTTTGGCCATTGACTGGCAGCAAATGCTAATGCTGCTATCCATTGCATCGCTTTTTATCGGTAACCTTGCTGCAATCGCTCAAACCAATATCAAACGGATGTTGGCTTTTTCAACCATTTCTCAAATGGGATTTGTCCTGATTGGTGTGATGTCTGGGGTGATCAATGGCAACCCGCTCTCGGCTGCTAATGCGTATAGCTCTGCGATGTTTTACGTCATTACCTACGTTCTGACCACCTTAGCCAGTTTTGGGGTGATCATGTTGTTGGCACGTGATGGTTTTGAGAGTGAAGAAATCACAGACTTTGCGGGTCTGAACCAAATAAGCCCCTTGTACGCGGGAGTGATGGCTGCGTGCATGTTCTCACTCGCTGGCATTCCTCCGATGGTTGGTTTTTATGCTAAGTTGTCGGTCTTGCAAGCCTTGATTGCTTCGGGTCTGTTGTTGCACTTGGGCGTCGCCGTTTTTGCTGTGATGATGTCCTTGGTCGGCGCGTTTTACTACCTGCGCGTTGTCAAAGTGATGTATTTCGATGAGCCTATTACCGCAAGCAAAATCGTTGCCCGCACCGATGTTCGTGTAGTCTTGTGTATTAACGGTGCTTTGGTTTTGCTGCTGGGCTTGTTTCCTGCAGGTTTGATGGCTTTGTCTGCACAATCCATTTTGCAAATGCTGGGAACCTAAGGGTTTGGGCGTTCTATGTCCCACTCTATCGGTGTTTTTTTTCTTGTTGCTTTGTCTTTGCTTTTAGCAAACACGCCCTTTTTAACCCAGCGCATATTAGGTGTTGTTAAAGTGACTAAGCCCAAAAGTTTGGGGCTTCGTTTGCTAGAACTCGTGTTTTTTTATGGGCTTGTTGGCGGCGCAGGGTTGTTGCTAGAACAAGCCTACGGGCAAATTGCTCCCCAAGGCTGGGAGTTTTACGCCATCACTGGAACGCTGTTCGTGACACTGGCGTTTCCCGGTTTTGTTTACCGTTATTTACTCAAACACAACAGCTAGACCGGTAACACCATGGCGGACAACCATTTGCGTGAAATTCGGCGATCGCGCCAAGAAATCCTGAAAGGCAGTTTTTTACACGCCTTTTGCGATACCGTTACCTTGCCTGATGGAACCACTACGCACCGCGAATTCATTGTTCACCCTGGGGCGGTAATGGTCATCCCCTTGCTCTTAGACGCAGACGGCTCGGTGCGGGTTGTATTGGAGCGCCAATTCCGATACCCGGTCGACCGCGTTATGGTTGAATTTCCTGCTGGAAAGCTAGAAGTCAACGAATCTGTGTTGGCGTGTGCGCAGCGTGAATTGATGGAGGAAACGGGTTACCGCGCAACCCAGTGGGCACGTGCAGGTGTTCTGCACCCTGTTATTTCTTACTCCACCGAAACCATCGATATTTGGTTTGCGCGTGGTCTCACTTTGGGTGAGCGCAAGCTCGATGTAGGCGAGTTTTTAGATGTTATTACGGCAAAGCCAGATGAGCTTTTGCAATGGTGCCGAGATGGACGTGTGACCGATGCAAAAACGTTGACTGGTGTGCTGTGGTTACAAAATTTTCTAAGTGGCGCTTGGGCGCTTGACTGGCAAAACGTAGCATGAAAGTCCTTGATCTGGAGTGTAGCCAAGGCCATACCTTTGAGGGTTGGTTCGGCTCGGAAGAAGACTTTGTTTCGCAATGCGAACGCGCTTTGGTTCAATGTCCGATGTGTGCTGATGCCAAGGTCACGAAAAAGCTCAGTGCCCCAAGATTAAATTTATCCAACCCACGGGAATCTGCTTCTGAAAAATTAAGCGGTGCAAGTACCGAGGTAGCTGCACCTGCCAATCCGGATTTAACTGCGGCGTGGATGGCGATGGCCCGATCCATGATTGCCAATACGTCTGATGTCGGTAACCGATTTGCCGAAGAGGCGAGAAAAATCCATTACGGTGAAGTACCTGAGCATGGAATTCGTGGCCAAGCTACTGCTCAAGAAACCCGTGATCTTCTTGAAGAGGGCATCGCTGTGATGCCCCTCGTCTTACCTGACGCTCTTAAAGAGCCTTTGCAATAGCCGTTTCAGGGGTACAAGCCCCGGAGTTCGCGGGCATGCAAGATGCGCTTGCATCCAACAATAAAGGTTGCAGTGCGCAAACTCACTTTGTGGTCAAGGCCTACTTGCCACACCACTGCAAACGCCTCTTTCATGATTCGAACCAAGCGCGAATTGATCTCATCTTCGCTCCAGAAAAAGCTCGAAAAATCCTG
>SXSX01000099.1 GCA_005793295.1 Burkholderiales bacterium
GGTAGGGCACGTCCTCATTGACGAGTTCCAAGACACCAACCCTTTGCAATGGAAAACGTTAGAAACGTGGCTTTCAAGCTACGCCGGTGCAGGGAACGCGCCGTCGGTGTTTGTGGTGGGGGATCCCAAGCAAAGCATTTACCGTTTTAGACGGGCAGAGCCGCAGGTATTTCAAGCAGCCAAAGATTTCATCAAAAACCCCGATGGACTCGGCGGAACCCTGTTGGCCTGTGACCATACCCACCGTAATGCGCAATCGATCATTGCTTTGGCTAATACGGTGATGGGACAACTCCAAGAGCAAGGCGTATTCGCCGGTTATCGCTCGCACACCACGGCGTCTCTGGAGCCTGGCCAATGCGTCAAGTTGCCCCGGATTGGGCGCGACGACACAAAAAAATCCAAAGTGGGGACCGAGGACGCCGCTGAAACAGCGACTTGGCGCGACTCTTTGACGATGCCAAGAACCGACCCAGAAGAAAACCGTAAAAGTTTGGAGTGTCGTCAAGCAGCACACTGGTTACAGCGCTATATGCAGCACCACGGTTTACATGCCAAAGACGTGATGGTTTTGTCGCGCAAGCGCGAGCGCTTGGCGTTGATGCAAGTCGAGCTTGATGCTTTGGGTATCCCAGCCCAGCAGCCTGAAAAAACGGCACTCATCGAGATGCCTGAAGTCCAAGACATCGTCGCTTTGGTCGATGCCTTGGTGTCTCCGGGGCATGATTTATCGTTAGCGCAGGCGTTGAAGTCACCGTTGTTTTCCGTATCAGATGATGCGCTGGTGCAATGGGCGCTGCATATGCGGCAGGTGCGTTCGTTGCGTTCCCCGGGCGAGACAAAAAACAAGTCTTGGCTCCAATGCCTGCAGGATGAAGACAATCTGCCCGCTGCTTGGCCGCAAGCACTTGTGGTGGGTCGGCGGCTGACCCAGTGGCAGCAGTGGCTTGCAACCCTGCCGCCGCATGATGCCTTGCACGCTATTTACCAAGACGGCGACGTTGTGGCCCGCTTTGTAGCCGCAACGCCTTCTAACCGACAAGCCGCAGTGCTGGCTAATTTGAATGCCTTGCTCGGTGCGGCTTTGAATGTGGATGGCGGGCGCTTTGTGACTGCCTATGGATTCGTGCGACAGCTTCGCGCTGGCGGTATCGCCGCTCCCGTGCGTTCGCAAGCCGACGCGGTGCAACTCTTGACTGTGCACGGGGCCAAAGGGCTTGAAGCACCTTTGGTTATCCTTTTAGACACGGACGCTGAACCCCATAAATCAGAGACGATGGGCGTTTTGGTTCAATGGCCTGGCGAGTCAGATTTTCCATTGCGCTTTATTTTTCTTGCCAGTGAGTCTAACCCACCACCTTGCGCTATCGCGGCACTGAGCGAAGAAAAGCAAGCCCGCAGCCGCGAGGAATTGAATGGTTTGTATGTTGCCTTAACCCGCGCTAAAACCTCCTTGGTCGTCTCCAGCATGCAGCCCCGCAGTGACAACCCGAGCAGTTGGTGGAACCTGTTAGAGCCTCACATTCAAGATGCAGAAGTTGTCTCGGAAGATTTTGTAATTTCAAACGAAAGTGAAGACGGCTTGGTTGGCACACCCCTGCCATTCATTTTGCAAGAGTTGCCTGAGTTGCCGTTGGATTTAAAAAATATTGACGGTGGGTTGGAGACGGCGCTTCTTGAAAGCGACACGCTGGAGTCCCGAATCGGTCAGGCCATGCACCGACTGTTAGAGCGTTTAGAAATACACCGTGCCTCTTTAGAAGCGCCTTGGAACGCTGTGCAGTTACAAGCGGTGGGTGAAGAATTTTTACTGACAACCGAGCAATTAGACCGGGCGTACCAATCGGCCTTGGCGATTGTTCGCGGCCAAGGCGCATGGGTTTGGGATGTGGCTCAATTGGAATGGTTCGGTAACGAAGTTGAAATCATTGACCAAGGGTGTTTGCAACGCATAGACCGGTTGGTCAAACGCAGAGATACGGCGCACTGGTGGGTCTTAGATTACAAATCGCAGGCGCATCCCGAAACTGATGCCAGCCTGTGTTTGCAATTAAAAGGTTACCAAAGCGCAGTCCAAAAAGCCTATGCAGGCGAAACCGTACGCAGCGCATTTCTAACCGCACAAGGCGATTGCATTGAACTCTAAACAGAGTGCAGATTTACCCACCGTCATCATCGGCGGCGGCCCTGCTGGTTTGATGGCGGCCCAAGTGTTGTCTGAAGCAGGGCGCAAAGTCCATGTGTTCGATGCCATGCCTTCAGTAGGGCGTAAATTTTTACTCGCCGGTAAAGGCGGCCTGAACCTCACACACTCCGAAAACGCCGACGCTTTTTCCGGACGCTTTGGAGCGCGACGCGCTGCGATTGAATCTGTTTTAAAAGACTTTGATGCTCAAGCGCTGCAGCAGTGGTCGCTTGATTTAGGCGTTCCTACTTTTGTAGGAACGTCGGGCCGCATCTTTCCGACGGACATGAAAGCAGCGCCCTTGTTGCGGGCGTGGTTGCAGCGTTTGCGCCATCCAACCAATGCATCCACCGGCGCGGCGGTCGAGTTTCATATGCGCCACCGCTGGACCGGCTGGGACACAGACCAAGCGCTGACCTTTGAAACGCCGCAAGGCGAGGTCAAAGTAAAAGCAAGTGCGGTCATTTTGGCCTTGGGCGGCGGCAGTTGGTCGCGCTTGGGTTCTAACGGCGCGTGGGTTTCACTGTTGGCCGCACAAGGTGTGGCCGTGGCGCCCTTGTTGCCTTCGAACTGTGGGTTTGATGTCTCAAAGGGCTGGAGCACATTTTTCAAAGAGCGTTTTGCAGTCCAGCCTTTTAAATCGGTTGCGATTTCGATCGCCGCAGACGGTGGTAACTTAAAGTTTCAACGCAAGGGCGAGTTTGCGGCGACTGAAACTGGCGTCGAGGGCAGTTTGATTTATGCGGCGTCTTCTGTGCTGCGTGATGCAATTTTGCACACAGGCGAA
>SXSX01000100.1 GCA_005793295.1 Burkholderiales bacterium
GAGATGGTCGGAACTGGTGGTGCAGCCGCTCAAGAGCAACTCGGCCATTGCGACTTGCGTACTGGTGTAAACCATGGGGGGCGTGAGCCCCGCCCAGATCGGATAGAGCCCGCGCAGCCAGCCAAACAGTTCGGCATTTTGTACCGAAGGAATCGCCCGGGTCAGCGATTGGTACATATGGTGGTGGGTATTGATGAGCCCAGGAATGACCACATGGTCGTGTGCATCAATCACCTTGTCAGCAGAATTAGGCAAAGAATCGGATGGACCGATGGCTTCTATGGCATGGTTGCGAATAAAAATACTGGCATGGCGCAGTTCGGCTTGCGCATCGTCTTGGGTTGCGATCGTATGGGCGTTGCGAATGAGCAGGGTCGACATGCTTTGATTGTGCCGTAGCAGGTTTATTTCAAAGCACTTAAAACATTTTCAGCAGTTGCTGGCGCAGTGAGTACAACGGGCGTGTCGGAATGACGCGCTTGGGCAATCGCATCACGCAGCGCTTCATACACACTGATCGCCAACATAAAAGGCGGCTCGCCGACGGCCTTGGATCCAAAGACGTTGTCTTCGCGGTTCGGCTCAGGCCAGAGATCGACTTTGAGGTGTTCTGGAACATCACCCGCCGTTGGAATTTTGTAAGTGCTCGGTGCGTGGGTACCGAGAACGCCTTCTTGATTCCAGACCAATTGTTCGGTGGTAAGCCAGCCCATGCCTTGAACAAAGCCACCTTCAATTTGGCCAATGTCCAGGCCCGGATTGATGCTGCGACCGACATCATGCAAGATGTCCACGCGCAATACGCGGCTTTCTCCGGTCAGGGTGTCAATGGCCACTTCGGTACACGCTGCGCCATAGGAAAAATAGTAAAACGGACGACCGGTGAGCGTGGTTTTGTCGTAATGGATTTTTGGCGTGCGGTAAAAGCCATCGCTCCACAATTGAATCCGATTGGCATACGCCATCTGCACTACGGAATCAAAGCTGCGTGTGACTTTGGGAGAGATAACCATGCCCCCGCGAAACTCAATCGCCCCCGCCCCGCAACCGTCTAAGCCGCAAACAAAGGCAGCCAAGTTATCGCGCACATGGCGAGCGGCAAATTGCGCAGCTCGGCCGTTCAGGTCGGTGCCTGCTGACGCAGCCGTGGCAGACGCATTGGGAATCTTGCTAGTGTCGCTGGCGCTGCACAGCACGCGATCAAACGCAACGCCTAATTCATCGGCCACGATTTGTGAGACCTTGGTATGCAAGCCCTGACCCATCTCTGTTCCGCCATGGTTGACCTGCACACTGCCATCTAAATACACATGTACCAAAGCCCCTGCTTGGTTAAAAAGTGTGGCGGTAAAACTGATGCCAAACTTCACCGGCGTGATCGCTAGGCCGCGTTTCAAAATGGGGCTGGTGGTGTTCCAGTCGGCAATAGACTGTGTACGTTGGCGGTAGTCCGAGGTCTGCTCCAGCTTGGTGAGCAAGGGAGCCAAGATGTTGTCTTCCACCTTCATTTGGTAGTGCGTGGTATCGCGACGGGCCGCTTTGGGGTCGCTGATTTTTTCGCTCACTAACACTTCATCGCTATAGAGGTTGCGCATGCGAACATCCAAGGCGTCCATCTTTAAGTAGCGCGCAATATCGCCCATGATGGCTTCAATCACGATGACGCCCTGCGGTCCTCCAAAGCCACGAAAGGCGGTGTGGCTTTGGGTATGAGTTTTGCATCGGTAGGAGGCTATCGCAACGTGCTCAAGAAAGTAGGCGTTGTCGCTGTGAAAAATCGCTCTGTCGGCAACTGGGCCTGATAAATCCGCACTAAAGCCACAGTTAGCAGCCATCTGTAATTGCAGCGCGGTCAGTCGTCCGGTGTCATCAAACCCTGCGGTGTATTCGTAAGCAAAAGGATGGCGTTTGCCCGTCACCATGAAGTCATCATCGCGGTCAAGGCGCAGCTTGACAGGGACTTTGAATTTTTGCGCCGCTACGGCGGCCCAGACCGCAACGTGGCCGGCTTGGGTTTCCTTGCCGCCAAAGCCACCACCCATGCGCCGGCACTCGACGCGCACGGCATGGTTGTCCAAACCCAGCGCGTGGGCAACCCAGTGCTGGACTTCGCCAGGGTGTTGCGTGCTGCTGTAAATCGACCATTGGTTTTGTTCGTGGGGAACGGCATAGGCAACTTGCCCTTCCAAATAAAAATGCTCTTGACCTCCGACTTCCAACGTTCCCGTGAGCGTGTGGCTTGCTTTTTTCAATGCTGCTTCGGCATTGCCTCGGTTCACAAAGACGGGCGGCAGAACGTAGCTTTTCGCTTGCAGTGCGTCTGCGATGGTCAAAACGGCGGGCAAGGCTTCAATGTCTAAAACGACTTTGCGGGCGGCACGCCTAGCTTGCATGACGGTTCGCGCCACAACAAGTCCGACGACTTGGCCGACGTGTTGAACGGTGTCGATGGCAAAGACGGGTTCGTCGCCTGCAAAGGCGGCCAGCATCGGATCACCCACGATATCTTGGGACAACACCACGCCCACCACACCCGGCATGGCCCGTGCGACTTGAGAGTCCACGGCGCGTAAATGGCCATGGGCATGGGTCGACAAAATCGGCGCAGCATGCAAAGTGCCCCGCAGCTCGGGAAGGTCATCGATGTAGGAGGCAGCTCCGGCAATTTGGGCACGGGCACTTTCATGGGCGGTGGTTTTGCCCGCGGCAGGGCTTGAACTTTTTGCATCATGAATGCTTGTCATACCGCTGCTCCCGTGAGATTCCATTTCAAACCCGAGGGTTCAAGGGCTTGCAAATCAAGGTCTGCCTGGCCTTGACTCTCCAACCAAAAGCGCCAAAGTAAATTTCCCAACACTTCGCGCCGGTAGCTGCTGCTAGCGCGCATATCTGAAATCGGTGAGAACTCGCTGCGCAAGCACTGCATCGCATTTTTTACAGTCGCTGCGTTCCACAGTTTGCCAAGCAGTGCTTTTTCTGATGCACGGGCACGAACCGGTGTTGCAGCAACCCCACCGACACCGATGCTGGCGTGGGTCACCACGGCCTTGTCAATATGGATATCAAGCGCTAAACAGACAGCAGAAATATCGTCTTCAAAGCGCTTTGAGATTTTGTAGACCTTGCACGCATGGTTTTGGTTCTTCTGGGCAAGTGTGGCTTTGGGAACCACAATCCACGCCAAAACTTCATCGGCTTGCATCACGTTTTTTCGGTAACCGGTATAGAGGTTTTCCAATGGCATTCGGCGGTGTCCGCGCGTGGACATCAAAATCACTTGCGCCCCTAAGGCAATAAGCAAAGGCATCGAGTCGCCAATCGGGGAGCCGTTAGCCACATTGCCGCCCAAGGTGCCAGAGTTGCGAACCGGTAAGCCCGCAAATCGGTGGGCAAAGCTTTGCAGTTGGGGTCGGTCTGCAACCAAGGCGGCAAAGGCGTCGGTCAAAGTCACTGCTGCGCCAATGGCTAAGTGGTGCGGGTAATTTTGAATGTCTCGCAATTCTTTGACACGTGTGATGTCAATCACTTTGGCAAATTCACGATGTTGTTTGGTTACCCACAGTCCGACATCGGTACACCCCGCAACCAATTGCGCATCGGGCCATTGCTTGCGAAGTTGAAGCAGGCTTTTTAAATTTCGCGGCAGTAGGTATGCGTCTTGCGCTGACGGCTTGCCAGTCATGGCCGACAGGTCCTTGAGGATTTTGGGGTGATCTAACTTCACTGCCGGAAGTTGTTGCATGGCTTGGGCCGCTTGGACAATCGGGCGGTACCCCGTGCATCGGCATAAATTCCCTGAAAGGGCATTTTGTGCGGTTGCTCGGTCAATAGCTTGACCTGCGTGTTTTTGGTACAGACCAAACAAACTCATGGCAAACCCTGGCGTGCAAAAACCGCACTGCGAGGCATGGCTAGTTTTCAAGGCCTCTTGTACGGGGTGGGGTGCGCCGTTATCTTGAGTTAAACCTTCTACCGTCCAAACGGCAAGACCGTCTACCGAATGGGCCAACCGAATACAGCTGTTGATGGCACTGGTGTGCAATTTCCCGTTGCGCTCTTGTCCAATGACAACGGTACATGCGCCGCAATCACCTTCACCACAACCCTCTTTGGTTCCGGTGCAATGCAAGTCCTCGCGTAAGACTTCGAGTAAGGTGCGGGTTGGAGGCACTGCGTGCAAGGTGATGGCTTCGCCGTTTTTCAAAAATCGAATGGACTGGGTTTTCATGGGCTTGGTTCTCCGGCCGTCAGGGTAAATCGGTAGTTTCTTCAGCTCTATACGCGATAGCATATGACACCTATTCACCTTTGCATATGAGCTTAACCCCGCTTTTCGACAAGATAGACCTTCACTTGATAAAGGTTTTACATACCGTGTTGACCGAGCGCAGTGTTTCCAAGGCCGCCATCCGACTGGGCATGCACCAGCCGGCGGTGAGCGCGTGCTTAAAACGCTTGCGCAGTGCTTCAGGCGACCCTCTTTTGGTGCGTTCAGGCGCCTTCATGGTGCCAACCGAAGCCGGTTTACGCATGGTTGAGCCCAGTGCCCAGCTCTTGCGCTCAGCCGAAGTGCTTTTCTCAGACGCTCGTGAATTTATTCCGAATACAGCCCGCCATGTCTTCCGCGTTGCTGCCTCTGATTATTTGGCGCCTTCTTTTTTGCCCCAGTTGGTGGCGTCGATCAAAACCCAAGCGCCTTACGCTGCGATAGAAATATTGCCTTTAACGCCTGCCTCAGATTACCGCGCCCAATTGGCCAGTGGCGAGGCTGATATCGTGATCGGCAACTGGCCTTCTTTACCGGCAGACATGCACCAGGCCCCCTTGTTTAGCGACGATGTGGTGTGTTTGGTCTCGCAAAAACATCCGGTGGTTCGACGTGGTTGGGACCCAACCGATTGGCTCAAGGCCGAACATATTGCCCCCGGAGCGACCCACCTTGGAGCCAAAGGTGTGATCGACGGCCACCTTCTTGAATTGGGTTTGAAGCGCAATGTGGTGGCCCGGTGTTCGCATTTTGGGCTGATTCCGGCCATGGTGGCATCGACTTTGCTAGTGCTCACTACAGGTCGGCGTTACTGCGATGCGTTTGTAAAGACATTACCCGTCGTCGTGGTGCCGTGTCCCGTTGACTTTCCTAAAATGGTGTACTACCAACTGTGGCATGAACGCACCCACGCATCGGCGGCCAACCGGTGGCTGCGTGAACGGGTCAAAGCCGTGGCCGCTGGCCTGTGACGTTAAGAAAACAATGAGACTTTTTCATGGATAAGCCCCGACTGCAACTCACTGGTATCACCAAAGCCTACCCCGGCGTTGTCGCAAACAGCGGTATTGCGCTCACTGTCATGCCAGGCCAGACCCATGCGGTCTTGGGTGAAAACGGTGCGGGCAAGTCCACGTTGATGAAAATTATTTACGGCTCGATCAAGCCCGATGCCGGTCAGATGGTTTTCAACGGCCACGTGGCGCACATTCGCAATCCGAAAGAAGCACGTGCTTTGGGCATCAGCATGGTGTTTCAACATTTCAACTTGTTTGACACCATTACCGTGGCTGAAAACGTGTGGCTCGGACTGGAAAAAAGTTTGACTTTGGCCCAGGTTACCCAAAGCATCAACGCCAAAGCAGCGCAGTACGGTTTGGACATCGACCCGAGTCGACCAGTCCATACCTTGAGCGTGGGGGAAATGCAAAGGGTTGAAATCATTCGCGCCTTGCTGACCAATCCACAGTTGTTGATCTTGGATGAGCCCACCTCCGTGCTCACGCCCCAAGCGGTTGACAAGCTGTTTATTGTGCTGAAGCAACTCGCATCGGAAGGCTGCAGTATTTTGTATATCAGCCACAAGCTCCATGAAATCCGCGAACTGTGTAATGCCTGCACAGTGCTGCGCGGTGGCAAAGTCACCGGGGTATGTAATCCGGCGAAGGAATCTAACGCCTCGCTGTCGCGCTTGATGATTGGAGCCGAGCCGCCCAAGCTGGAGCACAACGCAAGGGAAACAGGAGAGGCCCGTTTAACAGTTCACCATTTAAGCCTGCCGCGTGAGGATCAATTTGGCGTGGATTTACATGGCATTGACTTGCAGGTCCGCGCAGGCGAAGTGGTTGGTATTGCGGGCGTGTCCGGCAACGGCCAGCGCGAACTGTTGTATGCCTTATCGGGTGAAGATTGCCGATCGCCCAAGGGCAGCATTCGTATGGGTGAAGAAGACGTATCTCAGATTCATCCGGGGGGGAGGCGTAAACGTGGGCTTCACTTTGTTCCGGAAGAACGCTTGGGGCGCGGCGCTGTCCCGGAGCTGAGTTTGGCGCACAACCTGCTACTCACCCGCAACGAAGCCATCGCATATCCCGGCTTTGCAGGCGGCTGGATTTCTTTGGCACCATTGCACGCGCAGGCGGCGGGCATCATTCGCCGATTCCAAGTGAAAGCCAACGGCCCGGGGGCTGTTGCGCGGTCACTTTCTGGCGGTAACTTGCAAAAATTTATTGTGGGGCGCGAAATCGATGCGCAGCCTCAGGTCTTCATCGTCTCGCAACCAACTTGGGGCGTCGATGTAGGCGCTGCGGCGCAAATTCGCGGAGCGATTTTGGCCTTGCGCGATGCCGGATGCGCTGTGTTGGTGGTGAGTGAAGAACTTGATGAGTTGTTTGAAGTGTGTGATCGATTGCACGTCATTGCCCACGGCAAGTTGTCGCCTTCTATTGCGACGGCTAACGCGACGGTCGAGCAACTCGGCGAATGGATGAGTGGATTGTGGAGCGCGACATGCTGAATTTCAAACTCGAGGTTCGACCCGCGCCTTCGCACTTGTGGACCTTTGCCTCACCGCTGTTGGCACTTGTCTTAACGGTACTCATTGGCATTGTGTTGTTCCAACTCTTGGGCAAAGACCCAGTGCGCGGCTTGCAGATGTTTTTCTGGGAGCCGGTTAAAAGTGCTTATGCTTTGGGCGAGTTGGTTGTGAAAGCAACGCCTTTGTTGCTCATTGCATTAGGTCTGGCCGTGTGTTTTCGCTCTAATGTGTGGAACATTGGAGCGGAGGGCCAATACATCCTGGGCGCGGTTACCGCCAGCGGTGTGGCCTTGATGGCCGATAAAACCACGGGCAGTTGGATTGTGGTTTTGGTGATTTTGGCGGGCGTAGCCGGTGGCCTAGTGTGGGCAGGTATCACTGCGCTGCTGCGCGATCGCTTCAACGCCAATGAAATTTTGGTCAGCCTGATGATGGTGTACATCGCCGTTCAGGTTTTGGGATTTTTGGTCTACGGCCCTTGGAAAGATCCCAATGGGTATAACTTTCCGCAGACCCAAAATTTTGAAGCAGCCACCCGCATTCCTAAACTCATCAGCAGTTCGCGCATGAGCATCGGGGTGTTGTTTGCTTTGGTGGGCGTTGCAGCGGTGTGGGTCTTTTTGTTCCGAACCCGTGCCGGATTTGCCCAGCAGGTCGGTGGCTTGGCTCCAGCGGCAGCCCGCTACGCCGGATTTTCCTCGCGCCGTGCGCTGTGGACGGCTTTGTTGGTTTCCGGCGGAATGGCTGGTTTGGCCGGTGCGCTTGAAGTGGCCGGCCCCATTGGTCAATTAACCCCTTATGTTCCCGCAGGCTACGGATTTGCCGCCATCATCGTCGCCTACGTCGGGCGCTTGCACCCGGTCGGTTTGGTTTTTTCTAGTTTGCTAATGAGTATGTTTTATATCGGCGGCGAATTGGCGCAGTCACGCATGGGCCTGCCAAAATCGTTAACCGGCGTGTTCCAAGGGCTGTTGTTGTTTACCTTGCTGGCTTGCGATACCTTGGTTAATTACCGCTGGGTTCGCCAAGCCCGCGCGAGCGCCCCTCTTCCAGGAGTAAAACCGTAATGGAATCTTACGCACTGCTGATTGCGGCAACGCTGAACGCCGGCACGGTTCTCGCCATCGCCTCCTTGGGTTTGCTCATCAATGAAAAAGCCGGCATCGTCAACCTCGGCGCTGAGGGCATGATGTTGTGTGCTGCTATTGCGGGCTTTGCCGCTGTGGTCCATTCAGGCAGCGACACCGTGGGCTTTGCGGCCGGAATGTGCGCCGGGGCTGCCATGGCTGCGGTTTTTGGCGGCTTGGTGATTTGGCTCAATACCAACCAATACGCCACCGGCTTGGCGCTGAGTTTGTTCGGCGCGGGGTTTTCGGCTTTTGCCGGGGTGACCTACGTGCAAGAAAAAATCCCTGAGCGCCCTAACTTTGCTATTCCCTTCTTGTCAGACCTTCCTTTTGTCGGATCGGCCTTTTTTAAGCACCACCCTTTGGTCTACCTTACCGTCCTTTTTGCTGCGGCGCTGGTCTGGTTTTTGTACCGAACCCGGTCCGGTTTGGTGTTGCGCAGCGTCGGTGAAAGCCCCGAGTCGGCCCACGCTTTGGGCTACCCCGTGCGCTGGATCCGGTTTGCGGCGGTGGTAGGCGGCGGCGCTATGTGTGGCTTGGCGGGGGCCTATATCTCCATTATTTACACGCCTTTGTGGGTTGAGGGCATGGTTTCTGGCAAGGGCTGGATTGCGTTGGCGCTCACCACGTTTGCCACCTGGCGGCCTGCTCGGGTCTTGCTGGGGGCGTATTTGTTTGGTGGGGTCACGATGTTGCAATTCCACCTCCAAGGCATTGGCGTCGACGTGCCGAGCCAGCTTTTGAGCATGCTCCCTTATGTCGCTACCATTGTGGTTCTGGCCTTAATATCTCGCAATCCCACCTGGATTCGGATTAACATGCCGGCTTCCATTGGAAAACCGTTTTATCCGGGTTCTTGATTTTTTCTGATTTTTTTACCGTTGGCCTTACTTTTTTAACAAAGGAAATCAAATGACAGATGTACAAAAACGCGCATTGCTGAAATTCGCTGCGATCACCACCGTCGCTGCCGCGGCTCTGGTAGGCTGTGGCAAAAAAGAAGAGGCGGCGGCTCCTGCGGCAGCGCCTGCAGCCGCAGCCAAAGCCGAACCCTTGAAGATCGCCTTTGCTTACGTAGGCCCTGTGGGTGACGGCGGCTGGACCTTTGCTCACGACAACGCTCGCAAAGCCCTAGAAAAAGAATTCGGCGACAAGATCCAAACCTCGTTTGTTGAAAACGTACCTGAGTCTGCAGACGCTGAGCGCGTGATTCGCGACATGGCAGGCCAAGGCAATAAGTTAATTTTCGGTACGACGTTTGGGTACATGGAAACCATGCTCAAAGTGGCTCCTGATTTCAAAGATGTGAAGTTCGAACACGCAACGGGCTACAAGTCAGCCGACAACATGCGCACCTATGACAGCCGCACCTACGAAGGCGCGTACATGGCTGGTTTGATCGCGGGCAAGATGACCAAAACTGGAACCTTGGGCGTTGTGGCTTCAGTGCCAATTCCTGAAGTGATCCGTAACATCAACAGCTTTACTATGGGCGCACAAACCAGCAACCCCAAAATCAAGACCAAAGTAGTGTGGGTCAATGAGTGGTTTAACCCACCGAAAGAAACCGAAGCAGCGACCAGCTTGATCAATGGCGGCGCGGACGTTTTGTTCCAAAACACCGACTCCCCAGCCGTTTTGAAAACAGCCCAAGACAAAGGCAAGCGCGCTTTTGGTTGGGACTCTGACATGACCGCCTACGGTCCTAAAGCCCACTTGGCTTCAGCCATCATCAACTGGACTCCTTACTATATGAAGGCCACCAAAGACGCTTTAGAAGGCACTTGGAAAACCGGTGGCGTGTGGTGGGGCGTTAAAGAAGGTGCGATTGACATTGTTTCTATCGCTGAAGACGTACCAGCGGACACCAAAGCTAAAGTTGATGCGGTCAGAGCGGGCTTGAAAGACGGAAGCTTTTCGATCTGGAAAGGTCCTTTGGTAGACAACACCGGCAAGACTTTACTTAAGAAGGATGAAGTTGCTGATGACAAGTTCCTCAGCGGCGTGAACTTCTACGTCAAAGGCGTTGAAGGTAAAGTGCCTGGCGGAAAATAAATTTCGCGCGAGCAAAAAAAGGGCCGCAGATGCGGCCTTTTTTTTTGCGCCGTGGCGCCTAGATTGAATGGACAATAGTGCTCTATGAAAAACGATCTTCAACCTGCCAATGTTGCTGCAGCGCTATGGCATCCGGTGGTTTTGGCAGCTAATTTGCAGAGTAGCCCGCATGCGGTTCATTTGCTTGGCCAAGACGTCGTTATTTGGCGTGACTTGAAAGGCCAACTCCATGCCTGGGCCGACCAATGCCCGCACCGGGGCGCACGGTTGTCTTTGGGGCGCGTATGTGAAGGGCGCTTGGAGTGCCCCTACCACGGTTGGCAGTTTGAGGGCTCGGGGCGCTGCGTTCGTGTTCCTGCGTTGCCTGCGTTTACGCCGCCCATAGGACACAGTGCCCACGTCTTTGAGGTTCAAGAGCGCTACGGTTTGGTGTGGGTGCGTTTAAACACCCGGCCCGTTGATGTGGCATCCCCGGCGTTTGCCTTGCCCGCGTTTGAGGCCGAGGCGGATACGCGCTTGCGAAAAATCAACTGTGGGCCCTATGACGTAGCCACCAGTGCGCCGCGCATTGTGGAAAACTTTTTGGATATGTCCCACTTTAGTTTTGTTCACGAGGGTTGGCTAGGCGCACGGGGTTCGCCCGGGATTGAAGACTACCAGGTGGAGTTAACTGCGACGGGCCTATTGGCAACGGGTTGCAAAGCCTGGCAGCCGCAGTCTAATCTTCACTCCACAGAACCCGCTCTAGTGGAATACACCTACGAAGTGACTGCGCCCTATGCCGCGGTGTTGACGAAAATACCCGAGGCGGGAAAAACGGCGATTGACGGCTGGCGGGAATCGATTGCACTTTTTATTTGTCCGATGACACCCGAAAGTAGCCGGGTCTGGTTTCGTTTGGCGGTGGCGGATTTTGAATCCCCAGAATTGAAATTTCAGGAATTTCAGCACACCATCTTTACCCAAGACCAACCTGTTTTAGAGTCGCAAAAGCCCAAATGCTTGCCCTTGGATCTTCAAGCTGAAGCCCATACCGCTGCCGATAAGGCATCGTCGCTGTACCGTCGGTTTTTAAAAAATTCAGCCATTGATTTCGGCACGTGCTAAACGTATTTCTTTAAGGATTTTTATGTTCAAGGTGCACCCGGTAGACCCTAAGCGCATGCCCGCGCTATTGCGTGCCATGCCCAAGGCGGAGTTGCATATGCATATTGAAGGTTCCTTAGAACCTGAGTTGATGTTTGCAATGGCAAAGCGTAACGGCGTGACCCTGCCCTACGCCAGTGTTCAAGACCTGCGCAATGCCTATGTGTTTGACAACCTGCAAAGTTTTTTAGACATTTACCACGCAGGAACCTTGGTTTTAAAAACCGAAGAAGATTTTTACGATTTGGCTTGTGCGTACCTTGCCCGTGCGCAGACTGACAACGTGGTTCACGCCGAGCTTTTCTTTGACACCCAAACCCACACCGGCCACGGACTGAGTTCTGCAACAGTCATCAACGGACTGCACCGCGCTTGTGTCGATGCGCCCCAAAAATTTGGAATAACGGCATCTTTGATTTTGTGCTTTTTGCGCCACTTGAGCGAAGAAGAAGCGTTTGAATGCTTGGAAGACATTCTGCCGTTGCGTGAAAAAATCATTGGCATTGGCTTGGCGTCTAGCGAGCAGGGCCATCCGCCTGAAAAATTCGCAAAGGTATTTACCAAGGCGCGTCAGTTAGGATTTCATCTGGTTGCGCATGCGGGAGAAGAGGGGCCGCCGGCCTATATTTGGAGTGCCTTGGATATTCTTAAGGTCGAGCGTATTGACCACGGCGTTCAGGCCACGCGTGATTCGGCATTGATGGAGCGTTTAGCCCAAGACAAAATCCCGCTCACTGTTTGTCCGTTTTCTAACGTAAAGTTGCGGGTGTTTAACACCTTGGCAGACCACACTTTGGGGCAGATGCTTGACGCCGGTTTGTGCGTGACGGTTAACTCCGATGACCCTGCGTATTTCGGCGGCTATGTGGGCGACAACTATGTTCAAACCGCACAGGCTTTGCACTTAACGACGCAACAAGCTTACACCCTAGCCCACAACAGTTTGCATGCCGCTTTTGTATCGGATGCCACTAAGCAGCAGTGGACACACCAACTCAAAGCATGCTTTGAGAGTTTTGTAGAGCACGATTACTAAGGCCTTTAAGCTTTTTTAGGTCTGGGAAAATCTAAGCCAACGTAGGGTAGCCCAGCGCGATAGCGGCTTCGCGCATGTCCATACAACGCTGGTAGATCTGTGCGGGCGGGTTTTCAAAACCCACAATACCGAGGTCGCTTAAAGCCTGAGCGGCATGGGGGTTGGAGAATACAGAAGCCAAAACACTTCGCATGGTTTCCAGGTCGAGTGCCGATGTTTTCCCAGAAGTAATCAATGGCAAACCCGGATAAGACGCGGTATAGCCCACGACGTGAAGTCCTTGAATAGCCTCGGGGCTGGATCTTCTCAAGCCTTCATACGTAACGCAGTCAATACTTGCCAAGTCCGCCATCCCTGAGCGTACCGCATCCACCGAAAGTCGATGACTGCCTGTTTCTATGGTGCTTCTAAAGAATTTTCCGTTTGTGGAGAGCGGAGCAAACAGAGCGCGAAAAGCGTTGTAACCCGATTGAGAGTTGGAAACATTAAAGGCGGCGCGTAGCCCTCGAAAATCTTCGAGCGCTAAGGTGGCGTGTTCATCGCGGGCAATAAGCGCGCTATGGCAGGTGATTCCTTCACACCCCGGCGCGTCGTATTGAAAGCAACCAACGAGCTGCACTTTGCCAGCTAAGTCGTCCATCAAGGGGTAGCCACAGGTTTGGCTTAGGAGCAGATCAGGATTCAGCCAATGGGCATGCAAGTCTGTGGGCCACGTTAACGCATGGGGCGTGTATATCAAGCCCTTTTCCCGCAACTTTGCCGCCACAGCCGCCCATAACTGCGCTACCGCGCCGCGATTACTGACGTACATAGGCAATGAAGCCAGGCCCATGGTCATAAGCGGGTGATCTGCTGTGCCGAATCTATGGGTTTTACTGCGTGGCGTATAAAAAGGCGCAAGTAACCGGGGAAGTAAAAATGGCCGTTCTCTTGTAAATAACGTTCAGACTCTTGCCGATAGGCGGCCGGTATCGCATACCAAGCCAATCCGGGTTGTTTGTGGTGTACAGCGTGAAAGTTATTGTTTAAGTACAGCAGCCGCCAAGGCCAGCCAGCTTCGTTGATCACAATGCGGTGCATGGGGTTGGCTGCGGGGCGGTGTTCATAAAACGAACGCATAAAAGCCAAGCTGAGCATGAAGTAACTGATCGAAACATATATCCAAGCGGACAAACCTGTGAAACGTTCAATCGCCCAAAGCATGACCACCAGCAGGACCAAGTGTTGAAGCCAGGTCTTTCGAAATGCAGCGTTGCGCCAATTTTTCAACTGGGTTAAAGGTTGGAGAAGATTGGCGACAGAGAAAGCCGGTGTAATCAAAAATCGTCCAATAGCGGTTCTTTGCGCGTTAAGTAAAAACTTATAAGGCGCAGAAAATTGAACGTAATCATCAGGCTCGGTGTAATTGCTCTCAGGATCGATGCCAGGAAAGGTCAAAAGCTCGTCGCGGTGGTGGGCGAGGTGGCTGTCGCGGTACACATCAAACGGGTACCACACGGCCATTGGCACCAGGCCCAGCGCTCGGTTAAGGCTGTCGTTCTGCGTTGGGTGTTGGTGGACCAATTCGTGCTGCAAACTCATATACCACGCGCCCAAAATCACCAACACCAAGAGGGGGCCTGCCGATGCCGCATGGGCATACCACGCTAAAGCCGCAATCCAGCCGCTATAAATGGAAATGATAAGCAGCCAAGTCGGCCACTCCATCGGACGCGGTTCTGCCGAGGGGACATTGGGATTTACGGAACGCATGTTTTTTTCGGAGCATGTAGCTCCCGTGGTGTAGATTGTCTGTGCATGGTACAGAGGTATTCTAAGTGCCTCTCAGACAATGCTTGTGGGCTTGGACACTTAACCTTGTCACGCTAAGACGCCCAAACACCCCTCAGTTGAAAGTGTTTGGGCGCGTTTTTACTTTTACTTGTACAGCAACTCAGGCAACCACAATCCGATTGCGGGGAACATGTAGAGCAGGACGATCGCAAAGACTTGGATGGCCATGAAAGGCATCATGCCTGCGAAGATCTGATTCAGCGTGACGTGAGGCGGGCTCACACCTTTCAAGTAGAACGCTGCCATGGCCACGGGCGGGCTGAGGAATGCGGTCTGCAGGTTCAGGGCTACCAACAAGCCAAAGAACAAAGGATCAATGCCGAAGTGGGGTAACAAGGGGATGAAAATCGGCATGAATATCACGATGATTTCTGTCCACTCCAGAGGCCAGCCCAGCAAGAAAATAACCACTTGCGCCAAGATCATGAATTGCACGGGTGTTAGGTCCATTCCCAACACCCAGGTGTTGATGATCTCTTGCCCCCCAAGCAGTGCGAACGCCGCCGAGAAAATGCTAGACCCTACAAACAGCCAGCACACCATGGCACTGGTTTTGGCTGTCAGGTAAACCGACTCGCGCAGCACCACGTAGTTCAGGCGTCGGTAAGCAGCCGCCAACAGCAAGCCACCCAAGGAACCCATAGCCGCGGCCTCGGTCGGTGTGGCCAAGCCAAACACAATGGTTCCCAGGACCGCCAAAATCATGAGGGCCAAGGGAAAGAATGAGCCCAAAAGCATCTTGAAGATTTCAAGACGGGCAAAGCTGAAATAGGCATAGAACAGGGCCAAGGCCACCGCACAACTGGCCAAACCGATCCAGAAAGACGCGGGCGCTGGCTGGCGTTCAGCCTTTTCCGCTGGTGTTTCTGCCGTAGCAGCTACAGCAGGCGCTTGCTCTTTGGCTGGTTCTGCGGCAGGCGCAGCTTCTGCTTTGGCTAGTTCGGACGAACCCGGTGGAGGTTGCAAACCATCGGGCTCGGGTTCTGACAAACCACTGACACTGGGGGCTTCTTCTTCCGTGGTGTTCGAATCGGCCAGATCGCCACCCATGGCTACCACGTCTGCTACGGCCTCGACCGGCAGGGGAGCTGTGACCTTGAAATAGATGGTCCCCATGATCGCAGCCACCGCCAAAGCGGGTAGCAAGGCAATGCCCATGTGGTTAAGAAGGTCGCGCATGGGAACAGCTGCATTGCGCTTGCCTTTGAGGGCACCGATCAAGCCAGGCAACACGGTGTTACTGATCTCTTTGGACACCACTTGCGCGAACGCTGGCAAAGGCACTATACGGTCTTCGGCCGACATGGGCGGGGCCATGCTGGGTTTTATTTTGGCAATGATGACCACATACAAAACATACAAAGCGGCCAGCATGATCCCCGGGAAAAATGCTCCCGCATACAACTTGACCACCGATACGCCCGCGGTCGCACCATACACAATCAACATCACCGAAGGGGGAATCAGGATACCCAAACAGCCGCCAGCGGTGATGGCACCGGCCGACAACTGAACGCTATAGCCAGCACGTAACATGGCGGGAAGCGCCAGTAGGCCCATGAGCGTGACCACCGCGCCCACGATTCCGGTGGCTGTCGCAAAAATGGCGCAGGTCACGATGGTTGCTACGGCAAGCGAGCCAGGTACACGGGCCATTGCCAAGTGCAGGCTCTTGAACAATTTCTCGATCAGGTTGGCGCGCTCAATGAGGTAGCCCATGAACACGAACAAGGGTATCGAGATCAGCACATCATTGGACATCACCGAGTAGGCGCGCTGTACCATCAGATCGAGGGTTTGCTGAACCGCTAGGGCGGGGTTTTGGCTTTTATAGGCGATCCATGCAAAGATCATTCCCATGCCCATCAAGGTGAAGGCTGTTGGGAAACCCAACATGATCGCCACGACCACCAAGGCCAACATCAACAGCCCCAAGTGGCCGTTGGCCATCTCAGAAGGTGCAGGCAGCAAAACAAAGGCCGTCAACACGACCAAGGCCATGATCGTCAGGCCAAACCAGATTTCTTTTTTCATTATTTAGTTCCCTTACCGGCTGTCAAAAGCGCATCGAGTTTGGCGATGTCTTCGTCTTTGACGTTGACCATTTCCTTGAGTTTTTCGACATCGACCTCGTCCACATCGTCACCGCGCTTAGGCCATTCACCCTGCTGTATGCAAACAATGCAACGCACAATCTCAACCAGACCTTGGGCCAGTAGAAAAAAACCTGCAATTGGCAAAATCGTTTTAAAAGGGTACACCGGCGGGCCGTTGGCCGTGACGTTGGAGTGTTCGTTGATGGCCCAAGAATCGGCTGCAAAACCGTAACCTGCATAGGCCAAAGCCACCACACCTGGAATGAAAAACACAAAGTAAAGAATCAAGTCAAACGAGGCTTGCAGACGGGGCGGGAAAAAACCGTAAAGCACATCGCCGCGCACGTGGCCATTCTTGGACAAGGTATATGCACCTGCCATCATGAACAACGAGCCATACATCATGCTCATCACATCAAAAGCCCACGCATGCGGGTTGTCAAGGAAGTAGCGGGAAAAAACTTCCCAAGAAATCATCAGAGTCAAAAACAAAATCAGCCAAGAAAAAAACTGACCAACCCAGGTGCTGACTTTGTCAATGAAAAGAAGCAGGTTTTGCATAAGGGAACCACATAAAAAATAAGCCATCCAGAAGTTCTAGATGGCTAAAAAACATAAATCAGCCATCCAGGAGTACCAGATGGCTGAGGAGATCTCATTAAAAGATCACGCTTTTTTAGGTGCAGCTGCCTTGGGTTTGGCACCAAAGAAGTGGTTCACCGCCATACGTCGGCTGATGTTGGTGTCCTGGTCCCATTTCACAGCACGGGCTGCAAACGCTTTTTGTGAGGCCACGATCTCTTTGAAAAGCGGGTTCTCAGCAGAC